>JAEPQF010000169.1 GCA_017640685.1 Hyphomicrobiales bacterium | reverse complement strand
ATTAAGCCCGTTCCATTCATTCCAAACAAAATAACCAACACCGACACCGCCGATAACCATCTCGGCGGCAACAATCACAAGCCAAGCAATGCCAATGGAAATGCGCATACCAGTGACGATTGTAGGGGCAGCGGCAGGAAGAATAACTTTAAAAGCCGTTTTGAAATTATTGAGCTCTAATGTGCGGGCAATATTAAGCCAATCCTTTTTAACGTTAGCGACGCCAAAGGCAGTGTTAATGAGCATGGGCCAAACAGAGCAAATGAAAATCACAAAGATAGATGCTTGCTCCGCGTCTTTGATGAGATAAAGCGCGACAGGCAACCAAGCAAGTGGTGATATTGGTTTCAGGATTTGAACGTAAGGGTTGATAGCTTTGCTCCATAACTCCGACATCCCGATAAGAAAACCGAGTGGAACAGCAATGATGAGAGCGAGTATAAAGCCAGCCATAACTCTTGCTAGAGAATAATATAGCTGTACTCCAATCCCCTTATCATTTGGGCCTCGATCATAAAAAGGGTCGAAGATTTGCTCTTTTGCTTCGCGCCAAACCAGAGCCGGGGATGGAAATCCTGTTTCGGCCTCCTCAGCTTTGCCCGTCGATGTGGTGAAGCCAAAAGCAGCAATGCCACCAGCAGCGTCTAATTCTTCGCGTGAAAGACCAAGTCCAGCAATTTGTCCGATTTGATCAGCTTTCAGTCCTTTCCCGGCATAATATTTTATGTCAACTTCGGACATGCCCTGGTTAGCGAGTTTCTCTATTTGCGAGGAAGATAAACTTACAGCTTCCGCCTTCTCAACTCTTTGCGTTGTTGTCATATGCCAAAAAAGTAAAAAGGCAAGGAATAGAAAAATTGATAGGAAAGCGGCTTTAATATTATTATCAATTCGTTGAATTGCAAACATAGAAAATCCTATATTATCAGAGTATTATTATTGAAAAGGTGAGAAAAACGGTAGCATCTCAACTACCGTTTTTCATTTTTCCTCGTCCCCTGTTATGTCCTTTTGATATCAAAACTTGAGATGTAATCCGTGATTGAGTCGGGATTATATTTTTTGCCATAGATGTCATATTCGGGATATTTTACATCAGGGATGTCTGACCATTTTAGGTCTTCGTTCTTAGACGCCATTTCCTTCATCCGTTTTTCAACTTCGGCAGACATAAAGATCTCGTCAGAGAGCTTTTTATAGTCAACATCAGATTTGATGTAGCCCCAGCGACGCATCTGAGAAAGAATCCAAGTGCCCATAGATTGTGTCGGATACGGCATAAAGGAAATCCGGTCTGGAACTTTCTTGATATTACCAAGACCATCTGGATAAACACCTGTCAGAATTTGTTTCAGAACAGCAGATGGTTGATTGAGATAGTTCCGTGGTGACATGGATTCAGCAAAGCGGGCACGTTGGTCTGGTTGTTCCGCTGTGTAAGTCGCATCAAGAATTGTTGTTAACAGCACCATGAAGGTGTTTGGATTTTCATCAATAAATTTCTGAGATACACCAAAGCAGCAACAAGGGTGCTGGTCCCAAATTTCTTTTGTTAGGCGGTGAATAAACCCAACACCATCATAAACAGCGCGTTGGTTAAACGGGTCAGGCGCAAGGTAACCATCAACATTTTCCGCTCGCAGGTTCGCAACCATTTCTGGGGGGGGAACAACACGGATCTGAATGTCTTTATCTGGATCAATACCATGTTCTGCAACATAAAGACGGAGTAAGAGATTATGCATTGAATATTCAAACGGAACGCCGAACTTCATGCCCTTCCAGGATTTAGGATCTTGTCTATCCTTGTGTTTGTTGGCAAGTACAATAGCTTGACCATTGGTATTCACGTTGGTCACCATTCGCCAATCCTGAGAGGCTGAGCCAAGTCCCATGGTCATCGCAGCAGGCATTGGGGCAAGTAGGTGAGAGGCGTCATATTCACCATTCATACATTTATCGCGCGCAACGGCCCAACCAGCAGTTTTGATAATCTCAACATCAAGACCGTATTTATTATAAAAGCCAAGAGCGTGCCCAGCAATAATAGGAGTGGCACAAGTGATTGGTACAAAACCGATCTTGAGTTTCGTCTTCTCCATGTTCTTCATGGCATCTTCAGCCATAGCTTGAAGAGAAGTGAAGGGAATGAATTGACTAAAAAGTGCAGCAGCCGTGCCAGCCCCAACTCCTTTTAAAAACTTACGGCGATTATTATCTGTCTCAAACACGGAATGCATGATCGAGCTTTCCATAGCTCGGGCCATGCGGGCTGCGGCATCTTTCTCGTTAAAATCTTTTGCTCGCTTTATCAAAAAGCTGTCATTTTCATCTTGAATCTTATCGGTAGATTTCAGTACGTCTGCTTCTGATTTTGGGAGATCAGTTTCGTCCCCACTTCTTTCATTACATTCGTTCCAAAGGTCAACATTGGGATCAAATGGATCTTTTGTGATGCTCATAAGCTTACCTCGGTTGCAAGGGTTAAAACCTAAATTGGGCGGAAGATAAATAGCGCCCGAAGAAACCGAACAAACCAATAAGTTATGTCTTATTGCGTGACCGGCTTTGTTAACCTTTCCGCAAGCATTATGCCAAACTGCAAATTTTCGTATTAAATCTCAGAAAACCTATATAAAACATACCTTGATTTTTACGAAAAATCGTGTTTTATGATTTATCATGATCTTAATGCGAAGTATCGTAATTTTGTAAGTGGGTTAAGTGAGGTGTTTTAAAGAAATGCCTAATTTTTCTTATCCGTTTGCTGAAGGAGGAGGCACTTGTCAGACGTCACGCATACTTATGAATTTGGTGATTTAGCTATTCAGGCTTTGCTTGATACTGGGCTTGACAGTAGCGAGGCGGCTTGTTTGATTTGCGACCCCAAAACAAACCGAATTTATCATTTTTCCCAAGCTATGACCGCCCTAACAGGCCTTGAGAAATCTCAACTTAGCAGAAGTAAAGTCACCGAATTGTTTCCAGGGCAATTACCAGACCTGCTAGAAATGACGCAAGCTTGCCTGGAACAAGGATCTACCTGGTCAGTCCAGCTCTCTCTCATACAAAAAAAGGCTGATCCAAAACCGGTGGAAATATTCGCCTCGAAATTCCATGCTCAAACTCTTGAACTCATATTCCTGCTGATTTTTGATTTGAGACAATTGAAGGGGCGTCGATATGAAAGTGAATTTGATGAGCTGATACGCACCGACCAGCCGCAATCCAAACATCTTGAAAGCATTTTCAGGAACTTGGAAAGTGGTAACCGGCTTATACTCGATGCAGCAGGAGAGGGGATTTATGGTGTTGACGCGGAAGGAAAGACTTCTTTTGTTAACCCCGCTGCCGAGCGCATGCTTGGTTGGACGGCGGAAGAACTTGTTGGCAGGGTTATGCACACCACCATCCATCACAGTCACGAAGACGGCACACCTTATTCTTTAAAATGCTGCCCAATTTATGCAGCTTTTCAGGACGGCGATGTCCATAGAGTTGATAATGAAGTTTTCTGGCGCAAAGACGGCAGTTCTTTTGCGGTGGAATATACTTCTACCCCTATATTAAACGGAGGCAAGCCAATTGGTGCGGTGACAGTGTTTCGCGATATTTCTGAGCGCCGCAAGACAGAGCAAAGCCTTAAAGTAGCTCTTGAGCAGGTTGAGCAACTTAAAGAACGTTTGGAACTTGAAAATGCTTATCTACAAGCAGAGTTAAGCGAAGAGACAAAGCATGGAGAGATTGTTGGCACCTCAAGTGCTGTTAAACGAATTTTACGCCAAGTTGAACTGGTCGCGCCAACTGATGCAAATGTTCTGATCACTGGTGAGTCTGGGACTGGCAAAGAACTCATTGCTCGTGCCATTCATCGGAGTTCATCTCGCAAAGCGCGCCCGCTGGTTCGGGTTAACTGCGGTGCTATCCCGCGCGAATTATTTGAGTCTGAATTTTTTGGACATAAAAAAGGGGCATTCACTGGTGCTGTTGCAGAGCGAATAGGTAAATTTGAACTGGCAGACGGTGGTACCTTATTTCTTGATGATGTTGGCGCTCTTCCCCTTGAACATCAGGCAAAACTCCTTCGCGTGTTACAGGAGCAGGAGTTTGAGAGATTAGGAGAAGGAAAAATCAGAACGGTTGATATACGTATCATTGCCGCCTCGAATGAAAATTTAGAACAAAAAGTTCAGGCCAAAAAGTTTCGTGAAGATTTGTTTTTCCGTTTGAGCGTTTTCCCAATAGATTCGCCTCCTTTACGGGAACGACTAGATGATATACCGCATCTTATCACACATTTCATTCAGCTATCCT
Organism: Hyphomicrobiales bacterium; assembly: GCA_017640685.1. Lineage (GTDB taxonomy): Bacteria > Pseudomonadota > Alphaproteobacteria > Rhizobiales > HXMU1428-3 > HXMU1428-3. Next base: position 1,356 of record JAEPQF010000169.1, on the reverse strand, counting down.
GCAACCGACTTAACATTCCCTCACAGTCTGTTTCTCTTGGCGAAGTTGAAAGACTAAAGGCCTATAGATGGCCAGGCAATATGATTGAGTTGGAAAATGTTATCGAGCGCGCGGTGATTGTCTCTGGTGGGTCTAAACTCCGTTTTGACTTACCCGTTGAAGAGCCTTTACCAGAAAAAAGCAAGAGTGTAAGTAAAAAGTCAGATCACGCCGTACACACTGAAGATGAGCTTGTGGCAATCGAGAAAGCAAATATTTTATCAGTTCTCAAACTCACCCAGGGCAAAGTTTCCGGTCGTGGTGGAGCAGCTGAAACCCTCGGCATCAAGCCAACGACTCTTTACTCACGCTTAAAGCGATATGGTATTGATGCGCGTCAATTTAAAACGTAATAGCTCATATGCACGTTTTGCTATGATCGCGTGTGACGACTTTTAATGCATGCAACTCTCCATAGCTCTACAAGTTTAATTTAAAGAGTAGAGCAGTTATGCTCCACCCCAAATTTTTAAAAGTGCATATTCTCTGGAATTTCTATAGCGTCACAACTCAAATACCTAGAGATCTAACTGTGCTTTCAATTTTTTTATGCCCAAGCAGAAGTTGTATTAACCTCGAGGTAATGGTTATTCAAAGGATAGGGGATTGTAGTTTTTGAACTAAAAGCTGTCCTATATTAAGCTTGGTCTGCAGACTGTTCAAGATTCTTTGTGCAGTCTGTCAAAAACATTGCCAGACGAGAAGGTAAGGTTGCAATCGGCAGCTCTGAGGGCAATGCAAGGTGAAAAGTTTTCACCAAATCAATGCCTTCAATATTAAGGCTTGCGAGTTGTCCAGCTTCAACCTCATCTCTTACTGCCCCTTTAAGCATAATAGATGAACCAAGGCCTGCGCGTACAGCATTCTTGACAGCTTCTGTGCTGTGAAGTGTTTTTGTAATTTTTAAATTTTGCGCGCGCTTGCCAAAAGCTTGTGTTAACAATGTGCCCGTACCACTTCCCCGCTCTCCTCCAATGAGTTCCAGTTCAAAGAGCTGAGTAACGCTGATGTTTTTTTGCCTTGCAAACGGATGGTCAGGAGGGACGACAACCACAAGTGGTTCGCGGCGCCAGGGCTTGACAGAAAATCCCGGGCGTTCGTCAGCCCATTCCATGGCTGCTAAATCAATCTCACCATTTTCAAGAAGGTCCCCAAGGTCTGGGTTTTTTGCAGTGAGAATGTTCCAGCTAAAATGTTTGGTTTCCTGTGCCAGAAAATCTTTGAGCTCTGATGCGATGAAATAAGTTGAAATATTCCCACTACAGCCAATAGACAGATGAGAGCCTTCCGCTGCTGCCACAAATTTTTCTGATGATC
>JAEPQF010000168.1 GCA_017640685.1 Hyphomicrobiales bacterium | reverse complement strand
ATCAATGCTCTTCTTGGATAAAAGCTCATTCATCTTGTCACGAAGATCTTTGCTAATTTTTTTCGTCAAGGTCTTCTTTAAAGTTTTAATGGCAGCTTCACTTGGTGGTTCAACACTCATATTCGCAAAATAAACCGGAGACGTAGCCTCCACTGTTGGCGGTAAAGTGCCCCAAACTTCAGAAGAAGAAAAATCAGCTCCACCAATTTCCGCATCAGTAAAGTTTGTGCCAAATAAATCAGCAAGCGTTAAATCAGCAACATTCAGCTGCGCCGTTTCAAAAGACACCCCTTGCAATTGCGCCAGAGAAAAAATCGTGCCTTGCAGATTTGCATTGCCAAAATTACTTCCCAAAGCAATCGCTCCAGAAAAATCAGCACCCTGCATTTGCGCACCAAAGAAATTACTTTCAGGCATCACCGCATTCACAAAAGAAGCTTGTCCACCTTTGGCAGATTCAAAAGAACTTTGTGTAAGTATAGCCCAATCAAAACGTGTGCCATCAAGAAGCGCATTGTTAAACTTAGCACCACGGGAATAAGTTGAACGAAAATCAGCAAGCCTTAAATCAGCTGATGAGAAATCGGTTTTACCCAATTGAGCACAACCCCGTTTTAAATACCCCTCAACGGTTGCATTGGCTAAATCTTCTTCTTGCAACTCTGTGCAACCAAACTTGGCTTTTTTCAAAACTGTGCCAACCAATTTAGCGTGACCAAGTAATGTATTTGTAAAATCAGCGCCTTGCAGGTCCGAACGGCTGAGGTCAGCATAGCGCAAATTCCGCCCCCGCAAAGAAATTGTCACATCTTCTGAAACAGAATCTTGAGTGGTCACCAAATCCTCATCAACAACAATTAAGTTGCGATGAAACATGTTTTTAAAACCAGAAACCGTATATCCGGTATTGGAAAAGAAATAAGCCGTTGGTGAGAAGATCTTCGATTCAACAACGCCCTCTTTTTTGTTGTTCGTTTTAAAAGTAATCGTTTTGGTAAAGACCCCACCAATCTCTCTTAATTTCCGATCAATCCATTCATCAGGAAAAGTCGCCACACCAACAGAGAAAAACAAACCAACCATCACAGCAATGAACGTAACATAAAAATTAGACGCGTGCTGTGTGCTGGTGCGGGCCAAAGCTTGCCAAAAATTAGCATTAGGTTTGCGCAAGAAAATACCCACACCAAGCAAAATGATAATTTCTACCATGAAGAATATACGATGCGCCCAAGTGATCCCTTCATTATGATAAGGAAGAAACGTCACCTGAAAATAAAGAATGAGAAACACAGGTAACAGCACAAGAGACAACCAAACCATGCCATGCAAAAACATCGCAAAAACAGCACTGCGATTAGAGCCTGCCAAAGCTTGTGTATAAAAATAACTATGCAGCTCTAGGCGCAAGGGGTGTCGCCTTTTCCCCCGCCAACTCTCATCTTCAACAAGAATATCATCCAGCTCAATGATTTTGCGAGAGAGCAAAACATGCTGCACAAGCAAGCCAAAATGCACAAAAAGCAAAACCAAAGGCCCAAAGAGAAAAAAACTATCAAGCCGTAGTGCAATCCCTAGAAAGGGGAGCACAACCGGCGCATTAAGAAGCAAATCTTTATGAGAAACACTAGCCGCTGCAATGAAGAGATACGCCAAAAGCGCGAGGAAAAACAACCAACCATTGCGGGCAGCAATACTCGATTCATTCACAGACATGAGCAAAGTACGCGCTGTTCCCTTTAAAGTTTCATCCCCCACAGGCTTCACATGTCCACTATTCACGATTGCTTACTCCCACACCAATAACGCATAGCTTTAAATAGATTTAACCCGCACTTTAGCTGATCCTGAGAAAAAAGAGAATATCCTCATTTATTTCTATTACTTACTGTGTATTTTAAGTGACGGAGAGAAAATCATATCAAATTAACCCTTTAAAATAAGAAATTCGTCGCTTTTAACCTCAATAATTCGTTTTCTCACCTTAACCTCATAGACACAAAACAATTAAACACTGCTCAGGTATCTGACTTTAGATGTGTGACTTTATTGTTCGCAAAAAGATATATTCCATTTTCAAAAAAGACAGCTTGCAATAAACAAGTCAGAAGATTAAAAAAAATCTTCCGATAAAACATTAATCATTTCAAGATTTACGATGAAGGAGCCCAGCCCTTATTCCGGTTGCAGGTACGTATGTGAAGGATAAAAAAGGGCTGGGGGACATGACGCCAAATGCGTCCGGCGCAAGCGCCGCCCCTCGGAGGCCTGCAGCTTCAGCTGCAGAATAGCCGTGAGAGAAAAAAAGAGTAGCATTAAGCGACGGTTGCTTTTGCGGATGCCATGTGGGCATCTGAAGCAAAAAAAAGGCAACCTAAAGGAGCATAAAGAATGTCAAAAGTCATAACTGTTCGCGGCGCGCGTGAACATAATTTAAAAAATGTGACTGTTGAATTACCCCGTGAAAAGCTCATCGTCTTCACTGGGCCCTCAGGCTCTGGCAAATCCTCTCTAGCCTTTGATACAATCTATGCCGAAGGCCAACGCCGCTATGTTGAAAGTCTGTCAGCTTATGCCCGTCAATTCTTGGAAATGATGCAAAAGCCAGATGTAGATGCCATCGATGGCCTCTCACCAGCTATTTCAATTGAACAAAAAACCACCTCAAAAAACCCGCGCTCAACCGTTGGCACGGTCACAGAGATTTATGACTATCTCCGGCTTTTATTCGCACGCATCGGCATCCCTTATTCACCAACAACTGGTCTCCCGATTTCTAGCCAAACGGTCACTCAAATGGTTGACCAAATCATGGAGCTCAAGGAAGGCACCAGAGCATATCTCCTCGCCCCAATCATCAGAGGACGCAAAGGCGAATATAGAAAAGAATTCGCAGAACTCATGAAAAAAGGCTTCGGCCGTGTGAAAGTTGACGGGCAGTTTTATGAAATCCCTGATGTGCCAGCATTAGATAAAAAATACAAACATGACATCGATGTCGTTGTCGATCGAATCATCGTGCGAGATGATATTGCCTCAAGATTAGCTGATAGTTTGGAAACCGCATTAGAACTTGCTGATGGTCTCAGCATTCTCGAATTAGCCGATCCCGATAAAAAGCCTGAAGAACAAGAAAGGCTAATTTTCTCAGCCAACTTTGCTTGCCCGGAATCAGGTTTTACCATTGAAGAAATCGAACCTCGGCTTTTTTCTTTTAATAACCCCTTTGGCGCCTGCCCCAAATGTGATGGCCTTGGCACACAGCTCAAATTTGAAGCAGACCTCGTCATCCCAAATCCAAAACTCTCTTTAAAAGACGGTGCCATCCAACCCTGGGCAAAAACCGGCAACACCTCTCCTTATTACGCGCAAACACTTGAAGCCATTTGCAAACATTACAAAGTTCCAATGACCAGCTCATGGGAAAGTTTGAGCAAAGACATGCAAAAGACCATTCTCTATGGCTCAGGCAAAGAAGAAATCACCTTTAAATATGAAGACGGCACCAGAAGCTTCAAAACCAAAAAGCCATTTGAAGGCGTGATTAACAATATCGATCGCCGCTGGCGCGAAACAGAGTCAAACTGGGTCAGAGAAGAGCTCTCAAAATTTCAATCCGCCCAGCCTTGTTCTCACTGCGGCGGCGCTCGCTTGAAACCACAAGCACTAGCTGTAAAAATCAATGGTCAGCACATTGGTGACATTGCTGAAATGTCCATCAAAGAAGCATTGAAATGGGCAAGAGAGCTCCCACCTCATTTAACCGATAAACAACTGCAGATCGCTGAACGCATTTTAAAAGAAATCAGAGAGCGGTTAAATTTTCTCAATGATGTTGGTTTGGATTATCTCTGCCTATCGAGAAACTCCGGCACATTATCAGGCGGGGAAAGCCAACGAATTCGCCTCGCCTCTCAAATCGGCTCCGGCCTCACTGGCGTACTATACGTGCTTGATGAACCTTCTATCGGCCTTCACCAACGCGATAACGCGATGTTATTGGAAACACTCAAGAATTTAAGAGATCTTGGCAACACGGTCATCGTTGTTGAGCATGATGAAGACGCTATTTTAGCTGCTGACCACGTGCTAGACATTGGCCCCAAAGCCGGCATTCATGGCGGTACAATCGTAGCCGAAGGCACGCCTAAAAAAATCATGTCCACGAAAAAAAGTGTGACCGGTCAATATCTCACAGGCGATAAATTCATTGCCCCTCCACAAAATAGACGCCAACCAGATCCAAGCCGTCAAATAACGGTTAAAGGCGCGAAAGAAAACAACCTAAAGAACATTTCCGCCAGCATCCCAATGGGGTTGTTCACTTGTCTCACCGGTGTGTCAGGGGGCGGCAAATCTACTTTCCTCATCGAAACACTCTATAAAGCAACCGCGCGCAAATTAAATAACGCCCGTCACGTACCAGGTGAGCATGACACCATCGAAGGCCTCGACCAACTCGATAAAATCATTGATATCGACCAATCCCCCATTGGCCGAACGCCCCGCTCTAACCCAGCCACTTACACAGGCGCTTTTACTCATATTAGAGATTGGTTCGCCGGATTGCCTGAAGCTAAAGCCAGGGGCTACAAACCTGGCCGTTTTTCTTTCAACGTCAAAGGCGGGCGCTGCGAAGCGTGCCAAGGCGATGGGGTTATTAAAATTGAAATGCACTTCTTGCCTGATGTTTATGTCACCTGCGATCAATGTAAAGGCAAACGCTATAACCGCGAAACCTTAGAAGTTCAGTTCAAAGGCAAATCCATTGCAGATGTTTTGGACATGACCGTTGAAGAAGGCGCTGAATTTTTCAAAGCAGTTCCATCTGTTCGAGACAAGTTAGAAACATTAAACCGCGTTGGCCTCAGCTATATAAAAATCGGCCAGCAAGCAACAACCCTTTCTGGTGGTGAAGCCCAGCGCGTAAAGCTTGCAAAAGAACTTTCAAAACGAGCAACGGGCCGCACATTCTATATTCTAGATGAACCAACCACTGGTCTTCATTTTGATGATGTCGCCAAATTACTAGAAGTTCTGCATGAACTCGTCGAGCAAGGCAACACTGTTGCTGTCATCGAACATAATCTAGAAGTCATTAAAACAGCAGACTGGATCATCGACCTTGGGCCAGAAGGAGGTGATGGCGGTGGTGAAGTCGTAGCCGTTGGTCCACCAGAAGACATAGTGAAAGAGAAAAGAAGCTACACTGGTCAGTTCTTAAAAGAATTGCTCGAAAGACGCCCTATTGCACAAAATAATTCTGTAAAAAAAACCAACTCAACAAAAGAAACAAAACCAGCGCCCAAAAAGAGAGCTTCAAAATCCGCAGCAAATCCGGCTGCAAAAACATCCACGAAAACAGTTGCAAAAACAAAGACCACAACGAAAACGAAATCAACAGCAAAAAGAGCGACAAGAAAGCGAGCAAGTAAACAAGCAACTTAATAATATTTGCCAATCTAACCATAAAGAAAGCCACATAAATTAACCTTCCAAAACGCTTGCCGATAATAAGATTGCCTTCTAACCTCTAAGCAAGATCAGTAAAGGGAGGACCTGAATGCGCAATTTGTTAAAATCATTTTGTCCAAATATCGCAAAACTAATTCTACCAACTCTAGCAATCATTGTGGCCACCACAATGGCCCTCACCACAGCAACTGCCCACGGCCCAACGCGCCAAAAAGTCACCAAAAAAATAGAAATCAACGCAAGCCCC
>JAEPQF010000167.1 GCA_017640685.1 Hyphomicrobiales bacterium | reverse complement strand
TTCTTTATCTCAATTTTTATTCATTAAGTGGAACTCCTAAACAAGATTGGACGACCCAAGGTGAATTGTATTTAGAGAATGCGCCATCTCAAGTAGATTGTGGACTTAAAAAGTTTAACATTTATGAAGTCTGGGGGAAGTTTCATCCTTTTTTTCAGTCTTTTAAAAACTGTAAGTTTTCTCCATTAGAAATCGAAGCAATTATGAAAGCTTCGGGTATTGAGCGCGTACACTTAAATTCATACATGCTTTATTACGATCACCAAAAACTCGCCAATTATGGCTATATAAAAAAATGTTACAATGAGTGGTTGTCTGGTTGCTGGGAAAATTATCTAGTCGCACCAATGCACTACGCTATTGATTTCAAATTTAATGGCAAACAAATCTCAGATATCAAAGTACAAATTGTACCGAGTTTTTAATTAAAAAAAGGAAAGTAGGTTATGGGAACCGTAAGAATAGAACATAAATTGGTGAATCAAACATCTGCTGGTATTACCGTCGGTGTTGGATACCATAGCTACCTTGTTTATGTTCCTGATGGTTCAGAGGATGCGAGTGATTATTCTTCTTTACTAGAGTGGGAAGTTATTCAAGCTATTAGAACTGATAATAATATTCCAGCTGGGAATGGCACACCTACAGGTTATGTTCTGGATACTTTTATTGGAGACTTAATGGTTTCAACAGATCAGTACGAAATTATTGAAGAAACAAAAGAAGTTCTTACAACTCCGGAAGACCGGGGTGCACATATCTTAGCACTGGGTGCTGCAGGAGATGCGCTATGGTCTAGGTTAAAAACTGCAGCCTCAAGTATAGAAGATCTTACTCATCTTTATGACCCTATTAATAAATTTGCATTTGAGTATCCATATGTTTTAAATTCAAACTCTTATATAAGGTCTGTATTCGAACATGCTGGTTTGACTAACTTTTTCAACAACTTACCTAAAAAGCCTTTTTTTGATGTAAGACCTACTCCTGGTTTAACAACGTTGATTGGAACAGAGTCTGCCGATGTTTTAACGGGTGAATTTCCTGAAAATGATAATGCTGTACCTCCTGTAGCAAATAGAGGGTACCCTGATGTTTTGGTTGGTGGTGCTGGCAATGACACACTCAAAGGTGGAAAAGGCAGGAACATCCTTGATGGCGGGGTAGATGATGACACCTTTATTATAGATAAAGCATCCGAGGGTAATATTTTAATTGGTGGAGAGGGCAATGATCTTGTTGACTATTCTGCAATAACAACAGGCATTCAATTTGATACAAAGCCAGTTGGTTCGCCTGGGCCAGAAGATATTTACAATGATAATGTTCCTGATCCTTTTTTCTTACTTGCTTCACGTGACTTAGATGATTCAGTATCAGGTTTTTTTAATGATTCAGCAGATGATAGATTATTTTCTATTGAAACTATAATTGGATCAAAATTCATTGATACACTAACAATTGATGAACTCCGTACTCCTGAAGGTCAATCAGGCTCTGACTTCCAACTCAAAATTCAAAACTTTGGTGGTGAGATAATTACTAAAGATGAAGAAGGTAATGACCTTCCTTGGGAAAAAGTTATTCAAAAAGTTTTAGATATCGAAACTGAATTTGAACTTAATATTGATGCAGATGGTAAAGGCGTTATTAATTTTGATGGCGGCGAGACAATAACTCTTGAAGGTTTTAATAATTCAGGAACGTTTGAAGATAAGCCAATTGCCTATATTAAAGGTAGCTCAGATAAAAGCGTTATTAATGTTCAAAGTGAAGGTTCTTATCTTCTCGATGTTAGCGAAGGCAAAGGAGAAGTTACAGTTGGTGATGGTCTTGATTGGATTATTGTTGGGGGGCCTGGACAATCTATAAGTTTACCAAGAAATCACATGAACCCTGTAGTTAGCTTACAAGGAAATGAGCCAACATATACTATTAGTGGTGGTGATGCGGAAGATAGAATTTTTGTCAAAGGAAGCATGGTTGGTTTATCTCCTGATTCAAAAGGACAAGAAAAATTATTTCCACTTTTAGGTGGTGTTAGTGTTAATATTGAGGAAAGTTTTAGATCTCAGCTTGATGAATATTCATATAAATTTGAAGATGTTTACGATATAGATTCAGATGGTAATGTTGAATATTATTTTGAAACCAGAGCATATGAACTAGAAAGAAGTAACCATCCTGAGTTAGGCATTAATGATGCTTTCCTTCGTAAGGGAGAGGAATTATTTGCTGAGACCAATGCAAAAACAGTTTATGAAATGGAAGGCAGTGACCTCATTGTATACTCATATACAACAAGTCGCGATTCTGTTGATTTTGCTTTAAAAATCTTAGGTTTTAATAATGGTGATTACGGCATTAATTTATCAGGACCTTTTAATGTTTTAAGTAGAAAAACAGAAACTGGTTTCACGCAAGAGTTTGATGTGACTATTCAGACTACTGTTGATGATAACGCATTTTCAGCAGCAAATACAGCCATAAGAGAACTGACTAAAAGTTCTAATTATGAAGAAATTTTACCCGTTTTTGAAGAGGAAGATACACAATCCCCTAATGCTAGCCGAAACATACAAGGTACTGAAAATGATGATGTATCAGTTGGTGGAAACGGGGATGATACCATTGATGCAAAAGGCGGCCATGACCGTGCCTTTGGCGGAGCCGGGAATGACCATATAACTGTTGGCGATGGTAATGACGTTGCATATGGCGGTGAAGGCGACGATATAATCGTCGGTGGTAGTGGTCAAGGTGATGACTTTTATGATGGTGGTGAGGGAACTGATACCATTATTTACTCAAGTGCTTCCAATACAATTTTCGTTAATTTAGAAAATGGGTCAGCTTTTGGTGATGAAATTGACTCTGATAGTCTAACCTCTTTAGAAAACATCGTTTCGGGTGATGGTGATGACCGCCTCACAGGCGATGAAGGTAGCAACCAAATAACCGGCGCTGGGGGAAATGACCGAATAGATGGGAAAGATGGTGAAGATACCGTTATTTATTCTGGCGCCCGCGCTGATTATCAAATCATATCATTAAGCAGCAACAGAGTTCGGATCACTGATCTCCGTCAAGATAGTCCTGATGGAACAGATGAAGTTTCAAATGTAGAAAAATTCTCTTTTGCTGATGGCACCTTTACATCTGACGCTCTCTTTAGCGCGAATAACAAACCAACCATCATCAGTGATGACTTACAAATAAATGAAGATGAAAGCATAACCTTCACAAAAGAAGAGTTGCTTCTCAATGATAGCGACCCGGATGGAGATGCAATTAGCTTTGTCTCAGCACAATCGGCTGAGAATGGTCAACTCATTGAAAATAGTGATGGAACATTCACTTTTATTCCCGACCAGGATTTTAACGGAACAGCATCTTTCATATATACCATAACTGATGGCAACGGCGTTGAAGTTAGCTCAACTGTAAATGTTGAAGTTGCAGCAGTGAATGATGCTCCTGTTGTACAGACACCAATGGAAGATCAAAACTCTGCTGAAGATCGCCCCGTAAATATTGTTGTCCCAGAAACATTATTCTCAGATGTTGATGGTGATCAATTAACACTTAGCGCCTCTCTTTCTGATGGAACGGCTTTACCAAGCTGGCTAGCTTTTGATCCAGAGACAAAAACTTTTACAGGAACACCGCCGACAGATTTTAATGGCTCTTTTAACCTAAAGATTTCAGCAACTGATGGTATTGAAACTATAGAGAGTGAGTTTGCGCTAAATATCTTTGCTGTGAACGATGGCCCTGAAGTTGGCAATGATGAAGGTTTTGAAGTGGCGTCCAATACACCACTAACTATTTCAGCATTAGCTTTACTCGCAAATGACACTGATGCTGAAGGAGATGAATTGACGGTCTCTAGCGTTGGTTCAGCCTTTAACGGTACAGTCGAAATGAACGCAGAAGGTCAAATCACCTTTACACCTACTGATGGTTATGCTGGACCTGCATATTTCCTATATACGGTCACCGATGAAAAAGGGGGAATAGGTAATGGGATTGTTACTTTAGAAGTTACTGCTCCCAATTCAGCTCCAATTGTTCAAAACGAAATAGAGGATCAAGCAATTGATGAAGATTCTAATTGGAGCTTTACAGTTCCAGAGGATATCTTCTCAGATGTGGATGGTGATACCCTTACACTAACGGCGTCTCTAGTCGATGGTACAGAGCTGCCAACATGGTTGTCTTTTGATAGCAACACACAGACATTCTCCGGTACACCTCCGCAAGATTTTATTGGAGATATTAATCTGAGAGTTTCTGCATCAGATGGTGAGTTTGAAGTTTCAGAAGGTTTCACCCTAACAATCAATCCAGTGAACGATGCACCGATTATTGTTCAGGAAATTTCTGATCAAACTTCAGACGAAGACACGAGCTGGAGCTTTACTATCCCAGCAGGCACTTTCTCCGATGTTGATGGTGATACTTTAACTCTCACGGCCACTCTTGTAGATGGCGCAGAGCTGCCAGCATGGCTTTCATTTGATAGCGCAGCGCAGACTTTCTCTGGCACACCTCCAAAAGACTTAAATGGAGAGATTGCCTTAAGAGTGACAGCATCAGATGGTGAGCTAGAAGTTTCAGACGACTTCAACCTAACGATTAATCCTGTGAACGATGCCCCAGTTGCGGCAAATGATGATAGTTTTGAAACCAATGAAGATACACCTCTTACAATTACAGCGAACTCATTGCTCCTCAATGATGCTGATGTTGATGGGGATGACCTCTCAATTTTCAGCGTTGAGGAAATAACAAATGGTTCTGTTGCAATGAACAATAACGGAGACATAATCTTCACGCCAACGTTAAACTATAACGGCCCTGCATCCTTTAGATATACGGTCTCTGATGGCAATGGAGGCAGTGCAACCGCCGTTGCAAGCCTCACAATTCATGCTGTCAATGACGCACCAACAAATCTCATTTCTTCAACTCTGGAAATTGAAGAAAATAGTTTAGCTGGTGCTGAAGTTGGTATGTTCTCCGTCACTGATGTTGATTTGGAAGATACCCACACCTATTCGATTGTCGGAGGCACAGGAGCAAATCAATTTGCTTTTGATGGCAACAAACTTGTCGTTGCAGAAGGTGCAGATCTGGACTTTGAAACAATAACCTCTCTAACTTTAGATGTCTTAACAACTGATGCAGCCGGCCTTACAACTCAAAATAGTTTTGAAATCACACTTCTTGATGATCCAACTGATAATAACGGTAATACAAGTGATGACATTATTTATGGTGCTTTCCAAAATGATATCTTAGATGGCCAGGGCGGGAATGATACGATTTTCGGACTTTGGGGAGATGATCATTTAATTGGCGGCACCGGAGCTGACAAACTTTATGGTGGCTTTGGTTCAGATACAGCTGATTATTCCGGCTCTTCAGCTGGTGTTAATGTCAGTCTTGTCCGCTCATATTGGTGGTGGGGTAGCAATCAATCGGCTTCAGGAGGGGATGCTGAAGGAGATCAACTCTTTAGTATCGAAAACCTCATTGGTTCTAACCATGATGATCAGCTAAAAGGCAATTGGAAAAACAATCGCCTAGAAGGTGGTGAAGGAAATGATTTTCTAACAGGTGGATGGGGACGAGATCAGTTCGTCTTCAAATCTGGTGATGATGTAGACACCATCACAGATTTTGACACTGGGTACTCATTCTGGGGCTTCCATTTCTCTGGCGATAAAATCATCCT
>JAEPQF010000166.1 GCA_017640685.1 Hyphomicrobiales bacterium | reverse complement strand
AATGATTTTAAATATGCACATGCCAGAGACAGAAAAAATCAATATGCTTTGAAAGAAACCCATCATTTCCTTAAAGAGGCCTCTTAAATGCCAGCCAAAATGATCCACACAATGATCCGAGTTTTAAACGAAGAAACCTCGGTCAATTTTTATAAATCAGCCTTTAACTTAGAAATTGCTGAACGACTAGACTTCGATGATTTCACCCTTATCTATATGAGCAATAAAGAACAAAGTTTTGAGCTTGAACTCACAATCAATAAATCCCAAACTACAACTTATGATCATGGCACAGCCTATGGACACTTAGCCTTTGTAGTTGATGATTTAGAAACTGAGCATGAAAGACTAACCTCACTCGGCTTTTCTCCTAAAGACATTGTCAATTTCAATCATGAGGGTAAACCACTGGCCAAATTCTTCTTCATTGAAGACCCTGATGGCTATAAAATTGAAGTCTTGCAAAAAATGGGACGTTACCGTTAAGTAAATAACCCCGCCCAAAACAGAGTCAATCACGAAAAATTGCACAAAGTTAACTGCCAAATCTTTGAAAAAACTGAGTGCAAATAGTATACCTATCGTCCTATTCTAAAGGACGATAGGCACATGGCCGACATTTTAAGTGATATTTTTGAAACCATTCGATTGCGCGCCACACTTTATTTCAGAACAGATTATTCTCCCCCCTGGGCAGTAACCGTTCCAAAATACAAGCAAGCCGCCCGCTTTCACCTGGTTGTTCAAGGGCGCTGTCATATCGAACTTGCCTCAGGCAAAACAACAGAAATTGGCCCAGGAGATTTAATCCTCATCCCAAGAGGGCAACAACATGTCCTATCAGATCAAAGAGGGCGCATCCCCGCCCCGCTTGAGACCATCATCGAACAATCAGGTTATGATGGCAACGGCACCTTTGTTATCGGACAAGGAAACCCCAGCGCGGCCACACAAATGGTCTGCGGACATTTCGGCTTTACCAAAGGAGCAGACCACCCCCTTCTTCGCGCCCTTCCTGAGTTCATCACCATGACCCCAGCTGACCGCGCTGAAAATCCCATTTTAGATGAAACCTTAAGGCTCGTTGTCCGCCGCGTCTTTGCTCATAGCCTTGGCGCATCAGCCGCCATATCCAGGCTTTCAGAAGTTTTCTTCATCGAGACCGTCCGCGCTAGCATTAACAATAACCCCGAGCTCTCCAAAATTCTCGAAGCCATGACAGATAAAAACATCTCTCATTCCCTTGAGCTCATTCACCAACAAACCAACCACGCTTGGACAGTTGAAACCCTTGCTTCAGAAGTTGGCATGTCACGCAGTCGCTTTGCAGAACGATTTTCAAATTTACTGGGTGACGGACCAATGAGCTATCTCACCAACTGGCGCCTTCAACAAGCGCTCCCCCTACTCTCTGAGCCAAATGCCAATATCCAGGAAATTGCTAATCAAGTTGGCTATCAATCAGCCTCAGCATTTACTCGGGCCTTTGCTCAAAAATTTGGAACGCCCCCTTCAGAATTTCGCCAGAAAGATATTTAAAGTTAACTCAAAACAACTAATGTTTTGCAGATCGTCCCGGTGACTTTACCAAAAACCCCTAAAATAGCTCAAGCTATTGCCTAATCATCCCAAAAAGCTATGTCTTGTCTCAAGCAAACAAACGAAGCGAAAAACCAAACCCGCTTCAAAAAAATACGGAGACAAAACACATGCAGCGGATTGCAAAACTAGATAATAATAACGCCTCTGAGGAAACAGTTGCATTACTTGACGCTGTAAAAAAACAATTAGGTCTGGTGCCAGCTTTGGTACAAACCATGGCCCAATCACCAGCCACTTTAAAAACTTATCTCGCCATGATGGACACACTTTCAAAAGGTGTTCTCACCAGCAAGCTAGGCGAGCAAATTTCAATTGCAGTTGGTGGTGCAAATGGTTGCAACTACTGCGCCTCAGCACACACTGCCATTGGCCGAAAATTAGGGCTTTCAAATGAAGAGCTTGAACAAAACCTTTTAGGAAAATCTTCGGATCCAAAAACCAATGCGGCATTGCACTTCGTTCGTAAAATCGTGGCAACCCGCGCAAAACTCACCAATGAAGATTTATCAAACATCCGCGCAGCCGGATTTAGTGAAGAAGAAATCATAGAGCTACTAGCCCACACAGTGCTCAACATCTTCACGAACTATTTCAACCATATCGCTGACACCGAGGTTGATTTCCCACTGGTCGAAACCGCTCACGCAGAAACAGTGTAAGTGGCAAGATCACCCCAAAATCTCAATCAAAAGGAGTTAAACATGTTGAGAAAATTTCTACTATCTATCGTAACTGTCGCTGGACTAGTTTCAGCAATTGCAAGTCCAGCTCTTGCTGGTAAATCGGTTAATGTTGCACCAGGTGGTGTGTTAGTTGATGGCAAACCAGCGCCTGGCCTTGCCATTCACGGTTATGACCCAGTTGCCTATTTCAAGCAAAACAAGCCTGTTCAAGGTGTGGCAGATTATGCAACCGTTTATAACAAAGCAACATACCGTTTTTCATCAAAAGAAAACCTTCAAACTTTCAAATCTAACCCTGCAAAATACACCCCTGCATATGGTGGCTTCTGTGCCTATGGTGTTTCAGTAAACGCAAAGTTTGATGGTGACCCACGTTTCTTCAAAATCCACAAAGGTAAACTATACCTGAACTTGGATAAGAAAATCGCAGCTGCATTCGACAAAGACGTTGATGGTGCTGTGAAAAAAGCTGAAGCAAACTGGCCTGGTTTAAAAAATAAATAAAATTTAAGCCCCAGAAATAAACACCCTATCCCCTTTGCTTTCTCATCTATCATGCCCTGTATTCCTAACGAAAGAGAAAGCAAAGGGACTTTAAACAATCATCCAAAAGAGGAAAGAAACAAATGTCTATCCGTTTCATTTCAAAAACAATTCACGCCTATCTTGATTACCCCGTTGCTTTCAGCTTGATGGCAATGCCATTTATTCTGCAATTAGGCAGCTCAAATAACCTAGCAATATGGGTGAGTTTCGCAGCTGGCCTAGCTGCACTAATCCTAACCATTTTCACAGATCACAAACTAGGTCTTATTCGCATCATCCCTTATTGGGCCCATGTTGCAATTGATTTTCTAGTTGGCGTAAGCTTCTTGTTCGTCCCCTTTATTTTAAATTTCCAAGGCCTTGATGCTTGGTACTATTGGGCAAATGCAGCCGCTGTACTCACAGCAGTGAGCCTTAGTAAACCAGGGGCATTAAGTACAGATGACCCCACTACTGTTTAATTGAAACCCGGTATCCATCAAGATACCGGGTTTTATTTTTACTTAAAAAGAACTGAAAAATAGCCCCTTTTTACAATATCGCATCTTCTCACAAACTTCTTACAATTAGAGAAAACAACTTCCCCCTCCGCATGGTAAGTTGAAAGAAAAATGACAATTCATAAAAAGCAAAATGGGGAGAGACAAGTTGAGGAGAGCTAAGTTAAAATTTCTTTCTAGTTTTATATCATGCGTATTTTTTTTATTGTTTTTTGCAACACCAACCTTGGCGAAATTCTCAGAAGATAAATTAAAAAAACTTATCATCCCCCCCTTTTCTCTTGGTAAAAAAGATCCCAAATTGCCGGTCTACGCACTTCTCAACTCAGCAGATAAACAAACCGGATATGTCTTCCAAACCATTGACCTAGTAAAAATTCCAGGCTTTTCCGGAGCGCCAGTGAACCTCCTCGTGCAAATGGATTTTGAAGGAAATTTTATCGACGTTAAAGTCCTAGAACATAACGAACCCGTCTTCGTAAATGGTCATGGCAGCTTGCCACTTGATAAATTTATCAATCAATATCCTGGGCTTTCAGTTGCCCAAAATATCAAAGTACAATTAAGCACACAAAAAGCGGTGCGCGCCAAAAACCAAATTGATGGCGTTGCCATGGCCACAGCCTCTGTGCGTATTATGAACGAAACCATCCTGGCCGCTTCATTAAAAATCGCACGCAAAAAATTAAAAGGCCTCAATACAAAACCAGCCGCCATTGCTAAAGCGAATTATTTTGAAAAGAAAACCATCGCCGAACTTTTAAAAGAAAACCTCATTAAGATACACAAATTTTCAAACCAAGATGTTCAAACAATTTTCAAAAACACAGAGGTTTCAGATGTTGATGACATCGCAGCAAATAATCCTAAAGGTTTATTTAGTGAAATAATTCTCGCCGATTTAAGCGTTCCAACAATAGCTAAAAATTTACTCTCTAAAGAGACATACAAAGAAACTTTCAAACACTTAGGAGAAACCAAAGTTCCTGTTCTGGTCATCGCCAACGGTCGTCATCAATTATTAAAGAAAGATTTCACACCCGCGTCTGTGCCTGAAAAAATCACCATTAAGCAAAACGATCTCGCCATCAATATGCGAGATACCTATATTGATGTTCAACTCAATAAAACAAATGGCCTCACAAAAGCACTCAAACTAACGCCAGACAGCCAAGCCTATATTTTCTCTCTTGATCGTCGTTTTGGTTTCGACCCCGCCTCCCCTTGGCATTTACACATGGGAGTTTATCGCCAAAAAGGCTTTTTCCATCCTGAAATTATCGAGAAAGATCTAAAAGTAACCTATGAACTCCCAAAGCGCTTTTTTGATTTTCCAAAAGCTGACATCCGCTCAGAAACAGAAAGCCCTTGGGTTGCTTCATGGCGCGCCCAAACTAGCAACCTACTCATTTTACTATTCTTCCTAATCACGCTTTATTCATTTTTGTTTTGGCGCCAAAGCTGGCTAGCTCAAAAATCAAACCTAAAAATTCTGCGCCCACTCATCCTAGCGTTCACTCTGCTCTTTATTGGTTGGTATGGGCAAGCCCAACTCTCCATTGTCACAGTCATCGCTCTTATAAAAACATTCCAAACAGCGCCGGGCTTTTCATTCCTTTTATACGACCCCCTCTCAACCGTCATTTGGATCGCCGTTATTTTTAGTTTTTTTATTTGGGGGCGCGGTACATTTTGCGGTTGGCTCTGCCCTTATGGCGTCCTTCAAGAATACAGCGCTAAATTAGGTGAAATTTTAAAAGTGAAGCCGATTAGGATAAAGCAGAAACTGGATGATCAATTAAAATACGTAAAATATGTCATCCTATTCGCTATTCTCATAACGGCATTCTTCGCTCCGAGTTACGCGGAAATAATCGCAGAAGTTGAACCGTTTAAAACAGCCATCACCCTTTACTTTTGGCGCACTTGGCCCTTTCTGCTCTACGCCGCCTTTTGGCTCATATTATCAATGTTTATCTTCAAAGCCTTCTGCCGTTATGCATGCCCACTTGGTGCATTCCTCTCCTTGGGCGGCAATTTAAGAATGATGAACTGGATACCTCGCCGTAAAGAATGCGGTTCACCTTGCCAACTTTGCAATGTGCGCTGCAATTACCAATCAATCAAACCATCTGGCAAAATTGATTATAGTGAATGTTTCCAATGCTTAGATTGTGTTTCAATCCATGATGATAAGAAAACCTGCGTTCCATTAATTTTAGAAAACAAAAACGCATCAAAAGATAAAGGTAATGGCTCTTAAATTAACTCATGCAAACCCAAAAACAAAGGTTACAAAAAACGATGGAGCAAAGCTTAAAATAAAGCCTGCTCCATCATTCGGTTGCTAATCCCAGTTGCTTTTTGAGCAACTGAAGGAGCGCTTAATTGTCCCGGTTGCTTTGTGGACAACTGAAGGGACACCTA
>JAEPQF010000165.1 GCA_017640685.1 Hyphomicrobiales bacterium | reverse complement strand
GGGTCTCCCAATAAAGTTTCTACCTCTGTTGGGCGGAAGTAACGAGGATCAACCTTGACGATTACATCTCCAACTGACAGTTTCTCGCTGGCCTCACCCTCAACCTTTTCAACGATGCCGATTTCATCAACTCCCTCACCCTCGAATTTCAAGGTGATACCAAGTTCATTGGCTGTCCAATTAACAAACTGGCGGACACTATATTGCTCGCCTGTTGCAATTACAAAATCCTCGGGTTTTTCTTGCTGGAGCATCATCCATTGCATACGCACATAATCTTTTGCATGCCCCCAGTCTCGCAATGCGTCCATATTACCTAGATATAGACACTCTTCTAAGCCTTGAGAAATATTGGCCATGGCTCGTGTTATCTTCCGTGTTACGAAGGTTTCACCGCGCCGTTCACTTTCATGGTTAAACAAAATCCCGTTACAAGCATAAATACCATAGGCTTCTCGGTAATTGACTGAGATCCAATAAGCATAAAGCTTTGCAACAGCATACGGACTTCTTGGGTAAAATGGTGTTGTTTCCTTTTGAGGAATTTCTTGCACAAGCCCGTAAAGTTCACTGGTCGAAGCCTGATAGAAACGTGTTTTTTCCTCTAAACCCAAAATTCGGATTGCTTCTAAAATTCGCAACGTTCCGATTGCATCAACATCTGCCGTATATTCAGGGCTTTCAAAACTAACAGCAACATGGCTTTGTGCGCCCAGATTGTAAATTTCATCAGGCTGTGTTTCTTGAATTATGCGCACTAAATTACTTGTATCTGTCAGATCACCATAATGTAATTTAAAGTTTCGCCCTTGGATATGAGGGTCTTGATAAATATGATCGACCCTTTGTGTATTAAAAAGGGATGCTCTTCTTTTTACACCATGGACTATATAGCCCTTTTCAAGAAGGAACTCAGCTAAATAAGACCCATCCTGGCCAGTGATACCTGTTATCAAAGCGACTTTGGGAGTTGCAGTCATTAACTTACTTTCTCAATTTCTAAAAAAATTTTGTAGGTTTTACTCAAACCTTCTTCAAGGTCTATCTCAGGGGTCCAGCCTAATGAATTTAGTCTCTCACTATTCATTAATTTTCGAGGAGGGCCATCTGGCTTACTTGGATCGAATTCAATTTCTCCTTCAAAACCAACTGCTTTGCCTACCAATTTTGCCAATTCACCAATTGACACTTCTCGGCCACTACCCACATTTATATGAGCTTGCATGGGAGAAGTGTGCTGATCATAAATAGTTTTTTCCAAATTCATTACATAAACACTTGCTGATGCCATATCATCAACATGAAGGAATTCACGAAAAGGTGTGCCACTCCCCCAAACAGTTACAACATCTTGTTTTGCTAATTTCGCCTCATGAAAGCGCCTAAGGAGCGCTGGTATCACATGACTATTTTCTGGATGATAATTGTCGCCAGGCCCATATAAATTGGTTGGCATTACACTTCTATAATCGATTTTATGGCTCTCTCCATATTGGCGATTATAACTTTCACATAATTTAATTCCTGCGATCTTTGCTATTGCATAAGGCTCATTCGTGGTTTCCAATTTCCCGGTTAACAACTCGGCTTCACTCATTGGTTGCTTTGCAAGTTTTGGGTAAATACAACTTGACCCGAGAAATAATAATTTCTTCACACCGGAATGAAACGCGGTATCAACCACATTGTTTTGGATCATCAAATTTTCATAAATAAATTCTGCAGGGTAGGTATTGTTAGCGTGAATTCCACCCACTTTAGCTGCCGCTAAATAAACTTCATCAGGTTTTTCTGATTGAAAGAAATCTTTTACTGCAAGCTGATTTGTGAGGTCTAATTCAGCATGGGTGCGTGTAATAATATTTTCAGAAAGTTGACCGCTCTCTTTTAACTTTCTAACAATAGCAGAGCCAACCATGCCTCGATGTCCAGCTACATATATTTTAGGTTGATCACCCATCTTATTCTTCACCCTCGTCATTTGCCTCAACTCGACCATAAGTATCATCCAGACGAACAATATCATCTTCACCTAGATATGTGCCGGATTGCACTTCGATCATTTCTAATGGAATTTTTCCTGGGTTTTTCAATCTATGAATTTCACCTACAGGGATGTAGGTTGATTGATTTTCTGAAAGCAAGAAAACATCTTCACCACAAGTCACTTCAGCGGTTCCCCTTACAACAACCCAGTGCTCAGCACGATGGTGATGTTTTTGCAAACTCAGTGATGCTCCTGGTTTTACACCAATTCGTTTTACTTGAAAGCGATGACCGATATCCACACAATCGTACCAGCCCCAGGGCCGGGCAACTTTGCGGTGAGTTAACGCTTGCATAAAGCCTTGCTTTTCAAGCTCAGCAACGACATCTCTCACTTGCTCAGCTGACCCTTTTTCCGCCACGAGAACGGCATCAGCTGTATCAATTATGAAAAGGTCTTTGACGCCAAGCGCCACTACTGGTCGATGAGGGGCGCGAATGTATGTGTTTTCAGCATTCTGTGCTAAGCCTTGGCCTTCAATCCGATTACCATCTTCATCAGGTTCATTCAGGTCAGCAACTGCATTCCAGCTCCCAACATCACTCCATTGCCCATTAAAAGGAATAACAACTTTGTTATCATGCGTCTCCATTACCGCATAATCAATGCTTTTTGATGGACATTGTTCAAATGCAACTTTCTCTGGCTCAATTACAACACCAAGACCATTTGCACTCTGTCTTTTCGCCGTTTTCACGGCAGCTTCACAGCATTCTAAAATCTCAGGTGCATGCTCTTTTAAAGCAGAGATAATCGTAGTTGCAGTCGCTAAAAATATCCCAGCATTCCAGGAAACATCTCCTCCAAGCAACAGTTCTTGGGCTTTTTCAATTGCCGGTTTTTCTATAAACCGAACAACCTCGAAACCTCCCGTGGTACGTTCTTGCCCTTGCTGTATATAACCATAGGCCGTGCTTGGAAATGTTGGCACGATACCAAAGGTGACAATGGCCCCTGATTGAGCAGCGCTTACACCTTGCTTAATTGTTTCTGCAAAGGCCTCTAAATCAGGGACGAAATGATCAGCTGGGCAGAAAAGAAGCAAATTCTCACCATTCCCCATTTCTTGCTGATGCAGAGCTGCCAATGCCATGGCTGCGGCAGTGTTTCTCCCCACTGGCTCCAAGATTAACGGCCCCTTCACACCACTCTCACCCATAGCTTCGAGGACCATGAACCTATGACCTTCAGATGCAACCGTCATAATATTATCGCTCAACTTGGCACATCGCTCTAATGTGAGTTGGTACAGGCTTTTTTGCCCGATAATTGGAGTGAATTGCTTAGGCAAGCTTTTGCGTGACAGAGGCCAGAGGCGCGTTCCCGTTCCCCCGCATAGTATTACCGGTGTAATCATATGTATAAAGCCCTCTAAATTACATCTTTACAGAAAAACAAAGTATACTTAAAAACTATTGCGTAAATTTTTATCTTTACACTAATTTACTTAGCACAGAATACTTCTACTCTTTGCTTTTTTTTACTTCTTTTTCAAGTGCTTCTATTTCTTTTTTTAAAGCTTCGTATTCGTCCATCTTGCGCTTTAAGAAACCAGCGGCCAAAACTGATTTTTCGTAAATCCCTTTTGGTGTTAAGAAATAGGCGTAGCCCAACTTATTATCGCTGCCTTGAAAATTCTGTATTTTAACCAGCCCCTTATCAATTAAAGCCCGTAAGCAATAATTAACACCACCAAGGCTAATGCCCAATCTGTTTGCGATTTCTCGTTGCGTGAGGTCTGGATTTTCCTCTAACAGCCGGAGAACGCGAAACTTTGTGTCTTCCTTGGTGTTTATTTTGGGCTTGGTATTTATTTGGGGGGTAGTCATTTTTTGGTGATAAACTACAGATATGTTGCGATTTGAGAATGGCTACCGCACCACCAAAGACTGCTACTCTTTGATGGTGAAACCTTTATTTAAGCGCATTCATATTTAATAATATGAATCCGAAATGAAGAGCAATACAGCTCTTGTTCAAGCTTGAACATACTGATCTAAAATGAGGCTGTCAAAAGGTTTATTTGCACTTTTTAAGCTTCAATTTTTTCAATGTTAGAAGAGTTAATAACAGCTCGCGTTTTTTGCCCCATACAATCAAATAAAATGCCTAATCTTGTTTCATTTGAAATGGTTTCAATTGTCGCCACATACTCTGCAAATGGACCTGAAACGGCTCTTACTTGATCCCCTATGCTCAAATTATCAGGTGGTAGGAGGTCAAAATCATCTGCGCAACGGGCCATTAAGCCATCTATTAATTGTTTGGGCAGAGGGGCTGGTTCATTTTTACCAAAACTAACCAAACGGGAAACGCCGACCGTATTGTTAATGCAGCTCCATTTGGGGTTTGAGGGATCAGTGCCTACAAAAATATACCCTGGAAACAAGGGCTGTTTACTTTTCTGACTGGAGCGACCTCGACGAATGAGAGTTTCTCTAACTGGCATAAAGATTTTAAAATCTTGCCGCTCAAGATTGCTACAAGCTCGCTCAAAGCCATTTGGCTTTAACTGAGCCAGAAACCATAATATTGAAGTCGTCATCTCGCAACTCATCTAAGAAGATTACTTAATGGCTTTGTATAAGCGTTTTCCACTCATCAGCCTATACACATAATATGTCTAAATATTATGAATTTATATCTTTTTAAGAGTAAGATTTCAGATATTGAGTAGACTTAGCCTTAAGAAATAAAGCAAAACCAGACCGTAAACTCATAAAAAATTACGGGAATAGATGCAATTAGAAAAAACTGCGACGTGAGAAAAGGAAGAGTTGAGAATGGTACCACCTCTCCGATTCGAACGTAGGACCTCTTGATCCACAAAAAAGGGGTGATTTTTGCTATATTATTGTTTTTGCGTGATTTTTTTATTTTCCACATGCGACCGATTGGTAAAAAGACGGAGAAATTCAGAAAAAATATCTAGATTTCTTAGTGCATGAGCTAAAATGAAATATCTAAATGCATGAAATTACACAATGTAGATCAGGCTATTTTTATGTTTTGCAACCATTTCCCAGCTTTAATTTTTGGCATAGATGAATATGGTAGTTCGAAGTCACACTGAATACCACCTTCTGAAATAGCGGCATTATTACGCTCTAATTGACGCCCAGAAGATTCAAGTATTTTTTTTGCTTCTTCGATTTCTTTCTTGAAATCATCTTTTGTTTTATACATTTCAACCTCCTAAGCCCAACATACGATTTTTTGTATGAATAGCTATTTCGGAACCAACTTTACCACAATAATCTACAAATAGATCATAATATTCTCTTATGGCATTTTCTAGATCTAGATTATCGCTAAAATTGTTAATTTTTAATTGAACTTTTTGCTCCAAAGTACGTAACGGTATACCCCTACCATGAGAATTCCATTCTTTAGCATTTCCCAAAAGGTTTGCAACCTCATCTGCTCGTTCACGTTTATATGGTTCCGTAACCAGCTCACCAGAATCTTCTCTCACTTTCCAATCTTTAAATTTATACTGACATAACCAATCTGAGATAAGTTTTCTAGAGTGCTCCTTCGCTTGTTCTAGGGCAAATAACTCAGCAGGATCAAATTTTCTTATCAAAAACTCTAGCTCAGCATGTGTAATATTCATCGCTCCAGTTTCTGGATCCGGTACACTCTTTTTTATCAGAGCATTATATTTTTCTAAATAACCTAAACCTGGCACCCACCTGTTATCTCTATTCTTAATCTGAGGATCAATCGGGCCAAGGACTGAA
>JAEPQF010000164.1 GCA_017640685.1 Hyphomicrobiales bacterium | reverse complement strand
AATTGCTTCCCTCTGATGTGAATAGGCTTTCACCAACAGCGGGGCGAAGCATTCGAATGACCACTTCTGATTTAGGATAATTTTCAACATTATCTAAAAAGATCTGTTTTAGAGCTTCTGGGTCTTGTACCATATGCCATCTGGAAAAACCAGTTTTACCGGTGACGATTGGTTGGGTGTATGCAATGTCTGGAATGATGTTTAAGGCGTTTTTTCTCATGGCACGCAAACTGCCAATGATGCCCAAAGGTTTTAATGGTGGAGCAATTGTTGGGGGAGTAAACGAGCCCATGAAATTATACCTTTTATTAGATGTCTTTTGAAATTCTACTTCAATCACACATTTGCGTACATAGTGACTTATTGTCCTTTTAACAGTCTGGTTTTTTGTTGATTTTTGCTTGTCATATTTTTCTGTAAGTGATCAATTAGGTGTGTTCTAAATTGTGTGTAATACAATACGTTTAAAAGCTGAAAACGGAGCTCTTCTTGACAAAAATTGCGATTATTGGTGCTGGATTATCTGGATTGACTTTGGCTCATGAGTTAAAAAACTTAGCCAAAGTAGAGGTTTTTGATAAATCAAGAGGAGTTGGTGGCCGTTTGGCTACTAGGCGAGCGGAGCCTTTTCATTTTGATCATGGAGCACAGTTTTTTATTGCGAAAACTGATGCGTTCTCTGAGTTTCTCAAGCCTTTAATCAGTGAAGGAGTTGTTGCGCCCTGGGAAGCTCGATTTGTTGAACTTCAAGGCAGGGATGTACTTGCAAAAAGACAGTGGACTGCTGAGCAAGCTCATTTTGTTGGTGTTCCTTCGATGAATGGAATGGCTAAGTTTTTAGCAAAAGGTTTAGATGTTCGATTAAACACTGAAGTGGTGGATATTAAAAAAGAAACTAATTGGCACCTTTTTGACCGTGATGGTGGTGAATTGGGAGAATATGATTGGCTGGTCTCAACTGCACCAAGTGCGCAAAGTACTAAATTATTACCGCCAGAATTTAAGTTTCATGAAGATCTGTCGACTATTAAAATGCAAGGCTGTTTTGCCTTGATGCTTGGCTTTAATGAAGCGCTTTCTTTAGACTTTGATGCCGCTCATGTTTCTGATGCTGATATTAGTTGGATTTCAGTGAATAGCTCAAAACCAGGGCGACCTAATCATTATTGTTTGCAAATTCATGCGACGAACCAATGGGCTGAAGATCATATGGAAGATGATAAAGAGGCGGTGGTTTCTCATCTCATAAAAGAAGCTTCTCGTGTTATTGGATATGACTTGAATATAGCGTCTCACAAAGACCTTCATCGTTGGCGTTATGCTAATATTCAACGGCAAGTGGGTGAGCCTTGTTTTTTTGATGCTGATAATCAGTTAGCCGCTTGCGGGGATTGGTGTATCGAAGGGCGTGTTGAAGCGGCTTTTTTAAGCGGGCAAGCGCTTGCAGAAAAGTTTAAAGTAAATCTTTGATCAGCAATGATAAGTCAAGTTAGTAGAATTTATATTAATCGAACTCATAAGGAATGATGTTGCGATTGTTTTCATCAATGCGTAATCCTCGTTTTAAAGGGGGGAGGGCGCGTTGGTGACAATTTCTTCTTTCGCAAATTCGGCATGAGACGCCAATTTTTTCAAATGCTTTGTTATTGGTCGTGTCAAGGTCATCCCCATAGATAAGCTCATCGACATGAGAAACTTCACAGCCAAGGGCAAGGGCGTATCTTTGCGCTGGGGCGTGAAAACCGCCGCTTGGTTTGGACACTGTGGTCGCTAGGCATAGATATTGTGCGCCGTCTGTTGTTTCAGCGAGTTGCCTGATAATTCGGTTTGGAGTTTCAAATGCTTGGTGCACATTCCACAATGGACAAGCAGAGCCAAAACGGGCGAATTGTAATTTGGTGGCTGAGTGTCTTTTGGTGATGTTACCTGCTTGATCAACTCTTGCAAAAAAGAAGGGGATGCCTTTTGCGCCTGGGCGCTGCAAGGTTGAGAGACGGTGGGCGACTTGTTCTATACTGGCCTCAAATTTTTCTGCTAACAGGACAAGATCATACCTTAGCTCTTTGGCCGCTTGACTAAAGGCTTCATATGGAAGGATGGTTGCGCCAGCAAAATAGTTCGCCATACCAATTCGACAAATAGCGGCTGCTTCTGCAGAATGAAAATTTGCTTCATTGATATAAGTTTCTATGATGGGTGCGAATTCTAATTGAGCGATTTGATGGGCGATTTGAAATGCTTGAGTTGAGGCTAGTGAGCGCCGATTTAAGTAAAGGACGCGGGCTACTGGGTCAAACCGTCTTAAGGCGACTTCGTCCTTTGGTGATGTGTCATTTGTCTCGCGGCCTATGATCACTCTTACGCGGTGACTTTGTTCGATGTAATCAGCCAATGCGCGGACTTTGCTGCGGTTTTGTTTTGAAATATGGTGATGAAGTCCTTCAGCATTTCGATCCAATTCATCAACATAATTATCTAAATAGTGAAAGAAATCTCGAACTTCTTCATAAGGTGTTGGTTCACTAAGGCCGTCTGAGCGTTCAATGGTTTCATCGAGTTCAGCTAACTGTTCGCTGGCTCTTCGCAAGTTGTGGTGCATGGCTATGAAGGCGCGGGCAAAATCTGGTGCGCCTTGAGCAACGAGTTTGATATCTGAGGTTGAAGGGCGTGTTGAGCTGATTAATGGGTCAGAAAAAACCTCGGCGATGTCGGCGATTAAGCGATCACTGTCTTGCTCGGAAAAGCTGGCTATATCAATTGAAAAGTTTTCAGCTAAAGAGAGCAAAACAGAGGCGCTTAAGTGACGTTGGTTGTTTTCAATTTGATTGAGGTAGCTTGTTGAGATCCCTAGACGCTCTGCAAATGCGGCTTGTGTAAGGTCAGCATCATTGCGGATTTTACGGATCGTTCTACCGATGAGTAATTTTTTATGTTTCATAATATGATCGCAGCTATGTTTGCATTTTTGCAAAATTGTTTTTGCAAATACACTAATTTAACAATGACGCTTTTTCAAGCCTAGAGTTTAAGCCAGATATGGTCTTTATAGATTGGATAGGTGTTTTGGGGATTAATTTGAGTTAATTTATATAAAATACACCAAAATAGCGGTAATTTCATAATAACGAATGTTTAATTTACCGCCCAGAGATACTGCTTTCTCATCAATTATTCCCCGTACTTAATCATATTTGCAAAATTTAAGGGGATGCATCCATGCAAGATATTCTCAAAGAGCTTGAAGATCGCCGTGCTGAGGCGCGCTTAGGTGGCGGTCAAAGACGGATCGACAGTCAGCATAAAAAGGGCAAATTAACAGCTCGTGAGCGTTTAGATGTGTTGCTGGATGAGGGGTCTTTTGAAGAATATGATATGTATAAAACTCATCGCTGCACGGATTTTGGTATGGCAGATACCAAAATTTCTGGTGATGGGGTTGTTACAGGTTGGGGGACGATTAATGGACGGCCAACCTATGTATTCTCACAAGATTTTACTGTGTTTGGTGGCTCTTTATCAGAAACGCATGCTGAGAAAATTTGCAAGATTATGGATCTTGCCTTGCAAAATGGTGTGCCTGTTATTGGTTTGAATGACTCTGGTGGTGCTCGAATTCAAGAAGGGGTGGCGTCTCTTGGTGGTTATGCTGAGGTGTTTTACCGAAATGTTCAGGCTTCTGGTGTTATTCCGCAAATTTCCGTGATTATGGGGCCGTGTGCTGGTGGTGCGGTTTATTCTCCTGCAATGACTGATTATATCTTCATGGTTAAAGATACGAGCTATATGTTTGTTACCGGGCCGGATGTGGTGAAAACCGTAACCAATGAAGTTGTAACCGCAGAAGAATTGGGCGGGGCTTCAACACATACAAAAAAATCATCCGTTGCTGATGGGGCTTTTGAAAATGATCTTGAGGCCTTGTTGGAAATTCGCAGACTTTTTGATTTTCTTCCCCTTTCAAATGAAGCTGAAGTTCCTATGTTAGAGACAAATGATCCAGCTGATCGTGTTGAGATGAGCCTTGATACGATTGTTCCTGAAAACCCTAATCAACCTTACGACATGCATGAAGTTATTCAAAAAATTGCTGATGAAGGTGATTTCTTTGAAATTCAAAAGGACCATGCAGGCAATATCATTTGTGGTTATATGCGTCTCAATGGCTCAACAGTGGGTGTGGTTGCTAACCAACCAATGGTGCTTGCTGGTTGTCTAGATATTGATAGTGCGAAAAAGGCAGGACGGTTTGTTCGCTATTGTAACGCGTTTAACATTCCAATTCTTACCCTTGTTGATGTGCCTGGGTTCTTGCCGGGTACGGTTCAAGAATATGGTGGCATCATCAAACATGGAGCGAAGCTTTTATTTGCATACGCAGAGGCAACGGTGCCGAAAGTAACAGTGATTGTTCGCAAAGCCTATGGCGGGGCTTATGATGTGATGGCATCAAAACATATTCGCTCGGATGTGAACTATGCGTGGCCAACAGCTGAGATTGCTGTGATGGGCGCTAAAGGTGCAACCGAAATTCTTTACCGTGAAGATCTGGATAATCCGACAAAAATTGCCGAGCGCACGAAGGAATATGAAGACCGGTTTGCTAATCCGTTTATTGCGGCGCAGCGAGGTTTTATTGATGAAGTGATTATGCCTCATTCAACCCGGCGCCGTGTTGGGCGCGCTTTTGATCTTTTAAAGACTAAAAAAGTTTCAAGTGTTCCGAAGAAGAACGACAATATTCCACTATAAGGGGCTCTCTCATGATTAAGAAAATTCTTGTTGCAAATAGAGGTGAGATTGCTTGCCGGGTTTTTAAAACAGCTAAGAAAATGGGTATCGCAACTGTTGCTGTTTATTCTGATGCTGACAAAAATGCGCTACATGTGGAAATGGCGGATGAGGCCGTTCATATTGGTGCGGCACCTGCGGCTGAAAGTTATTTGATAATTGATAAAATTATTGATGCGGCGAAGCAAACTGGGGCTGATGCTATTCACCCGGGGTATGGTTTTTTATCAGAGCGGGCTGAGTTTGCTGAACGCTTAAAAGAAGAAAATATTGCTTTCATTGGCCCTCCTAAAGGGGCGATTGAAGCGATGGGTGATAAAATCACTTCTAAAAAGATTGCTGCTGACGCTGGCGTTTCTACTGTTCCTGGGTTTATGGGGTTGATCGATGATGCTGATCATGCGGTTAAGATCGCCACTCAGATTGGCTATCCGGTGATGATTAAAGCCAGTGCTGGTGGTGGCGGTAAGGGCATGCGCATTGCTTACAATGATGATGAGGCGCGAGAAGGGTTTGATCGTTCTAAATCTGAAGCTGCATCGAGTTTTGGTGATGATCGTATTTTCATTGAAAAATTTGTCGAGCAGCCACGCCATATTGAAATTCAGGTGCTTGCGGATAGTCATGGCAATTGCATATATCTTGGAGAACGTGAATGTTCTATTCAACGACGGAACCAAAAGGTGGTAGAAGAAGCGCCATCTTCTTTCCTTGATGAGAAAACCAGAAAAGCAATGGGTGAGCAATCTGTTGCGCTATCAAAAGCGGTTGATTATGCAAGCGCTGGGACCGTTGAATTTATCGTTGATAAAGATAAGAATTTTTATTTCCTTGAGATGAATACCCGCTTGCAAGTTGAGCATCCGGTGACAGAACTTATCACCGGTGTTGATTTGGTTGAACAGATGATCCGTGTGGCTTCTGGTGAAGCTCTCTCATTGAACCAAGATGATATTCAGCTGAACGGATGGGCGATGGAAAGTCGGCTTTATGCTGAAGACCCTTACCGGAATTTCTTGCCAAGCATTGGCCGCTTAACCCGTTATCGCCCACCTGAAGAATGTGTGAAAGATAATGGCTCAATTGTTCGCAATGATACGGGTGTTTTTGAAGGTGGTGAGATCTCCATGTTCTATGACCCGATGATTGCGAAGCTTTGTACATGGGGAAAAACGCGCGATATTGCTA
>JAEPQF010000163.1 GCA_017640685.1 Hyphomicrobiales bacterium | reverse complement strand
AAACCAAAACAATAGAGCGTTCCAACTAAAAATGGATTCAATTTTGGGAATAGTGCGGTTGCTAGTGGGCAACCTGAAGCACAAAAAGAAAAAACGAGGAAATAGGCAATGCCCAATAGTGAAATTTTAATTGCAGATGATGACGCCGCAATTCGTACAGTTCTCACACAAGCCTTAAGCCGCGCAGGATATTCCCCGCGAGCAACGAGTAATGCGGCAACCCTTTGGCGCTGGGCCGAATCTGGTGATGGTGATCTGATCATTACAGATGTCGTCATGCCTGATGAGAACGCTTTTAACCTTATTCCTCAAATCAAAAAGCAGCGCCCAGAACTTCCAATCATTGTGATGAGTGCTGAAAACACCATTATGACAGCAATCAAAGCATCGGAAAAAGGCGCCTTCGATTACCTCCCCAAGCCATTTGATTTAACTGAATTGATGAACGTGATTGAACGCGCTCTTGAAGAACCGGCTAAACCAAAGGTAAGCAACACAGTTGAAGATGAAAACGAGCAACTGCCATTAATCGGCCGTTCAATTGCGATGCAAGATATTTATCGCATCATTGCACGCGTTATGAAAACGGACCTCTCCGTTATGATCCGCGGTGAAAGTGGCACCGGTAAAGAACTCGTCGCCAGGGCTCTGCATGATTTTTCAAACAGAGTGGCAGGCCCATTTGTGGCCATCAACATGGCAGCCATTCCAAGAGAATTGATTGAAAGCGAATTGTTTGGCCACGAAAAAGGTGCCTTTACAGGCGCGCAAGGCCGGCACATTGGTCGCTTTGAACAAGCCGAAGGCGGTACATTATTCTTAGATGAAATCGGCGATATGCCCCTTGAAGCCCAAACAAGACTGTTACGTGTCTTACAAGAAGGTGAATATACAAGAGTAGGTGGGCGTGTTCCCATTAAAACAAACGTTAGAATAGTCGCTGCAACTCACAGAGACTTACAAAAACTAATCCACGCAGGCACATTTAGAGAAGACCTTTATTACAGATTAAACGTCGTTCCAATCAAAGTACCACCACTAAGGTCAAGATTAGACGACATCTCAGATCTAGCCCATCATTTCCTTCGCAAAGCCGAAGAGCAAGGCTTGCCCGTCAAACGCTTTGAAACGGAAGCTATTAAACGTATGAAAAATTACCAATGGCCAGGCAATGTGCGTGAGTTAGAAAATTTCGTCCAACGCATCACAGCCCTTCATCCAGAAGAGGTCATTACTAAATCAGTAGTGGAAGAGGAACTTTCAAGCTCTATCTCGCCTTCTGAACCCGTGATGAAGGAAGAAAAATCTCTCCCAGGTTTTGTGGCAAACCACTTGCAAAACTATTTCACGTCTTTCGGAGCAGATCTGCCGCCACCAGGCCTCTATGACAGAGTGATAAAAGAAGTGGAAAAGCCCCTTATTCTGGCCGCGCTAGCAGCCACAAATGGCAACCAGATTAAGGCGTCAGATTTGCTTGGTATTAATAGAAATACCCTAAGGAAAAAAATAAGAGACCTCGATATACAATTTCATCCAATTCGTCACTAAACGGTCACATAGCAACGACAAATTGCATTTTTAAAGAAAAAGGGCAGCTTAGCAAAAAAAATAGCTAACTGCCCTTTTTGTTGCCATAATATCTCAGTTAGTGTCATGTAAACATCATAGTTTTTCTGTTAATCATCTTACACAAATAAAACTTGTGTTTCGTGGGAAAAACTGTCACTCATTAGCAACAGGAATTTGTGATGCTTTCTGACCACAGTAAGATGAAAACTTCATGAGAATTAGCTCTCAATGAAATAAGAAATCACTGTGAACCTTTGTGAGTATGTTTGTTTGTAAACCTATTTTGTGAATGTATCATTTTTTGAGAGTGATAGAGAGTTTCGGTCTATTAAAAATGTCAGAACAATCGATTAACATATCAACCAATAAATCGAAGCGAGAAGAAAAACAAAATCTTCACCAAAGCGCCCAAAAAAGCACCAAAAACAAAAATAAGTTAAAAAACACAGCCAGACGCACTCAAGTCAAAGTCCGCAAATCAGCAAAAAAGCTCATCAAAGCCACCAACATCGTCTCCAATGTAGACAGGCCATTATTGTTCAGAGCTGGGCTAATAACTGTGGTCATGGCACTTTTATCAGCCGTAGTAACTTTTCTTATTCTAACAGGGCTCACACCGATTGCTCCCTCCAATAATGTGGTCATCACTGTTCTCTTGATCAATTGCGCACTCATCCTAGCGCTTGTCACAATTGTTCTTTGGCAAATTTATCTATTATGGCAGGACAGAAAAGGACAAACAGCGGGCGCCGAATTGCACATTCGCATTGTTAGTCTTTTCTGTATGATTGCGATGATGCCGGCAATCATTCTTGCTATTTTCGCAACCTTTTCACTCGATCAACGTCTTGATTATTGGTTTTCAAAACGCATCGCCGCCATCATTGATACATCAGGTGATGTTGCAAGGTCATTCCTAGACGAACACGGTCAGGTTATTCGCTCAGACATTGTCGCCATGGCAACTGACCTTGATGAAAGTTGGGAAAAAATAAAAAACAATAGAGAAAAGTTTGATCAACTTCTCACTTCGCAAACAGCATTAAGATCATTACAAATGTCTTATGTCTTTGATGCTGATGGCATCGTGATTGCAAAAGCTGCTACAGAACCTAATCGTTATTTCGTCCAACCCGGCAATGTTGTCATGGCAACGGTCGATAACAATAAAGTTGCCATTATCCCTCCGGGTTCAACCATTAATGGTTCTGCAAACGAACTCACAGCGGTTAAAAAATTAGAGAAAATTCCAGGCGCTTATCTTTATGTTTATCGGCAAGTTAATCAAAACGTTATCAAACATCTAAACAAAACAAAAGAGCACATCGCTGCATACAAAGCTCTGCAAAAAAACCGCGCCGGCATACAAGTCGCTTTCGGCCTCATGTATGTGCTTATCGCGCTCATTCTCCTGCTTGCCGCCGTATGGCTCGGCATTTGGCTCGCCAATCGTATTATCTCACCTATCAGAGACTTGATTAGTGCGGCACAAAAAGTGTCTGTCGGTGATTTAGATGCAGAAGTCCCCGTTCATAAAAGAGATGGAGATGTTGGCCACCTCTCTAAAACCTTTAATAACATGACAGGCCAGCTCCGCCAGCAACGTGATAACTTAATTGAAGCTAATGTCACGATCGATGAAAGACGCCGCTTTATTGAAGCCGTTCTCTCGAGCGTTAGCGCTGGTATTATGGGAGCCGACTTAGATGGCAAAATTAATCTCGTGAATAAAAGCGCTGGGTTACTTCTTGTAAAAGATGAAAAAGACTTAGTAGGAAATCAATTAAGCAGCGCTGTTCCTGAAATTTATGAAATTTGGAACGATTTGCGAGAAGAACAAAAAACCGAATGTGAACGACAAATCACTCTAATGGCAGGCGATGTCGAGAGAAGTTTTGCAGTACGTGTCACAGAAGAAAGTTCTGAAGATCAAGATTATGGCTACGTGATCACGTTTGATGACATCACAGAACTAGTCAGTGCTGAGCGAAATAGCGCCTGGTCAGATATAGCAAGACGCATCGCTCATGAAATCAAAAACCCTCTCACACCCATTCAACTGTCAGCTGAACGCATCCGCCGAAAATATGGTGATAAAATTCAAGAAGACCGTGATGTTTTTGATAAATGCACAGACACCATCATCCGCCAAGTGGCAGATATTGGTCGCATGGTTGACGAATTCTCCTCATTTGCAAGATTGCCAACCCCCACCATGGAATTCCAAGACATTCGTGAAGTTGTAAAAGAAGCTGTGTTCTTATTCCAGGTGAGCGAATCAAATTTAAAAATTAATGTGAATGTTCCTGATGAAGCAGTCATTGCCTATTTTGATAGACGGTTAATTAATCAGGCCGTTACAAACCTTGTGAAAAACGCTGGTGAAGCCATTGAAACCGCGAAAGAAAATGGCATAGATGTACAAGGGCAAATCGAAACATGTGTTCGCATTAAAAATGACACTGTTTATATTGACGTCCTTGATAATGGCTGTGGTTTGCCAAAAAACAACCGCAATCGTTTAACCGAGCCTTATATGACAACAAGAGCCAAAGGAACTGGCCTTGGTCTTGCAATTGTCCAAAGGATAACAGAACAACATGGCGGCTCCCTTCGTTTGGCAGATGCCCCCATTACAGAAACAAGAAAACACGGAGCAAAAATAAGTTTGGTCATTCCGTTAAAAACACCAATTGATCAACAAAAACAAAACATAGAAAATGACATTCCTGGTAATCTACCGGGAACCGCTGCTTAAAACGAATTAAAAAAATTTAAAATTTAGAAGTAATTAAAACAGTAATACCACTTTTGTTAATAGGGCTATGACATGATTTCAGACATTCTGATTGTCGACGATGAAGCAGATATCCGAGACCTCATTTCAGGAATTTTAGAAGATGAGGGACACAGCACACGTCTTGCTAAAAACAGCGATGAAGCGCTAGCAGCAGTTGAAGAAAGAAAACCTCATTTGGTGATCTTGGACATTTGGTTACAAGGCAGCCGCATGGATGGGCTTGAAGTTCTCAACCAGGTAAAAAAACGCCATCCTGATTTGCCCATTGTCATCATTTCAGGGCACGGTAATGTGGAAACAGCCGTAACAGCGATTAAACTAGGCGCCTATGATTACGTTGAAAAGCCTTTTAAAGCTGATCGCTTACTTCTCATCACAGCAAGAGCGTTAGAAGCGTCAAAACTGCGCCGTGAAAATAAAGAGCTAAAAGAGAAAAACCCACAAAGCACAGAGCTCGTGGGCCTTTCAGCTTCCATCACATCCTTGCGACAAAAAATTGAAAAAGTGGCCCCAACAAATAGTCGCGTTATGTTCACTGGTCCTTCTGGTTGCGGCAAAGAGTTAGCGGCTCGTGTCATGCATGAAAAGTCACTCCGCCCAACAGGTCCATTTGTTGTGATTAACGCCGCCGTCATGGCACCAGAGCGCATGGAAGAAGAGTTGTTTGGCATTGAAGGCGAAGGTGGCTTTGCCCGCAAGGTCGGCGCCTTAGAAGAAGCCCACGGCGGCACACTCTTCGTTGATGAAGTCGCTGACATGCCAATGGAAACTCAAGGCAAAATCTTGCGCGTGTTAGTTGAGCAAAAATTCCAAAGATTACGCGGAGATAGAAAAGTTGAAGTTGATGTACGCATCATGTCTTCAACCAGTAAAGATTTAAATAAAGAAATGGTTGATGGAAATTTCAGAGAAGATCTTTATCATCGCCTCTCTGTGGTGCCAATTAAAGTGCCTGGTCTGGCTGAAAGAAGAGAAGATATCCCTGGCCTTGTTGATTTTTTCATGAACCAAATTTCAATTTCCTCTGGCCTTCCCGTGAGACGCATTGGTGATGACGCCATGGCCATTTTACAAACGAATGAATGGCCCGGTAATGTGCGCCAACTACGCAATATGGTTGAGCGCGTTATGATCTTAAGCGATGGTGACGCAAACGCTGTTGTAAGCGCTGACATGCTCCCAGACGACGCGGGCAATTCAGCCGGCTTCGCATCAAGCGGAAATAATGGTGAACATTTCATGTCTCTTCCTTTAAGAGAAGCAAGAGAGATTTTTGAACGCGAATATTTAATGGCTCAAATAAATCGCTTTGGTGGAAACATTTCTCGTACCGCTGAGTTTGTTGGAATGGAGCGCTCAGCATTACATAGAAAATTACGGGCACTTGGCGTAAACTCATCAGAACGACAAACTGCAAAAGCAGAAACGAACTAAGAACAAGCAACAAACAAGCAGCAAGGCCAAAATGAAAGTTATAATATGTGGCGCAGGTCAAGTCGGTTACGGCATTGCTGAACGCTTAGCAGCAGAAAATAACGATGTCGCAGTAATCGACAATTCACCTGAATTGGTCCAAAGAGTAAATGATACTCTAGATGTGCGCGGTTATTTG
>JAEPQF010000162.1 GCA_017640685.1 Hyphomicrobiales bacterium | reverse complement strand
TTTAGCTCAATTGCACATACAATCTAAAGAAACGCGCAAAACTTATGATGCGCCGCGCACTGACACCCCTCAAAAAGTTGCAAGGCATATTGATAAATCCTCGCAAGACAAACCCCTGCCTCTTCAAAAAGGTTTACCTTTAAAAGCCCGAGATTTAGCCGAAGATAAAAGTTCTAAAACAAGCGATAATCATACACGAGAAAAAAGTTCCTCAGATGGTGACGCACCGTCTTCACATATAACAGCCAAAGTCATCACACCTAAAAATGTACAGACAACTTTGCCTAAGAAACAGCGAAAGGAAGAGCAGAGTGTTCGCGCTACTATTCCTCAACTTGTAGCTCTTCAAAGCAAGCTTATAGGAGCGGAAGCTGGTCTTGCACTCTCAGGATTTGAGCATAGTTTTTTGCGCCCTTCTCTGATTGGTTTTGAATATTCTGGTTCTATACTTGCCCATTGGGGAAACCTTTCCCAGTTTGGTTTAAGGCAAGCACTTAGACGTAGCGAGCACATTGTGGTGATGGCTGACGCAGCACTGGTTGGTGCTCAAGGAGAGTATTTTATTTCTGGTTTAAAATTTAGTTTTAAGAACTCGATTAAACCATTGATTGCCCATTATGGTCATAAAATTGGGGGAAAATCCCCCCTCTCTCAAACTGGTTTTCAACTTAGTTTAGTTGCTGGAACTATGGTGCAACGGCAATTTCTTATCTCTCAGGGCACGAATTTTGGTGCTATTCCTAAAGTTACGGCCATCGGCTTAACGCATTCGATGGAGGGTAGTGAGCGGCTGTTGCAGCATTTTCAACTTTCCGAAATTGGGCACGACATTGGTAACCAAATTTCGTTTGAAAATTTAGCTGGGATAAAACGTGCGGTTTCAAGTGCAGAGAAAATGAAAGTTGCTGCTATAGCTTTAGCAACAGCACAAAAATTATCACTTAAACGTAAAGGTCAAGGCCCACAATCAGAAGAACAGGCGCAAGAGCAGGCACTAGAAAACTTGCCATGCTCAGATCGTTTCTATGCAGCTTTACAAGATATTCGCTCAAGCAAGATTTCATCTATTCGAACTGTTGCTCGCCCAATATCTACGATTGATAAAACCCTTCCTGGAAAATGGGTTTTTACCCCGCCTAGTTTTCGAACGCGCAGCATTTGCAAAAAATATAAATATAAACGCTCTGGTAAGAGACGTTGTGTGAAATGGAGTAAGTCTCGATCAACAAACACCTCTTATACGGATGATGAAAGAGATTATATTTTAGCCGCTCAAAAACTGATTAGAGGTAAAGGGCGTCACCCGATGGTCAAGCCTCGCTCACCTAGTCATTGGGTTATCAATATTGTTGCTCAAAATTTGAATAGTTATTCGAGCCAAAAATCTCACCCAGCACTTTGCACCGGCGCTTTAGGAATGCTTGATTATTTTGAAGGTAATTTAAATCGTTTAAGAAAACACATGCTAGAGATGGCTTCGTTAAATGAACAATCAAAGGCTCATATTCTTAATAAAGTTGAACGTTTGAACGTGTCTTTGAATAAACAAGTGCCACTTGAAATGCTAAATAATGACGAAGCCTCTTTTACGCAAAACCAAAGAATTGTGATTAGCTCTTACGACCCTATTACTGTGAATGCTCAAGCGGTGGCAGCTTTATTTGGTGAAGATGTAGGGCTTGAAATTTTAAGCCGTAATAATTTCATTGAGGCAATGAGGTTGACCCGCACACTTCTTACTTCAAGAAAACCAGAGCTTCATGAGAGCGCATATAGGGCTATTTTACGGTTAGCGACAATTTTGGAAGCCAGTTATTATATTCAAAATACAAATGAGAAATATAAACAGCTTGAACAAAAATTGTTTGGTAGTCTCAGAGGTATTCGAACAGCTCACAGTGACCATTGCAATTGCTCCAATTAGATTTAACATCTCTATACTCTCTTAAATTTTCACTTCAATATCGATCCCTTTTTTCCTCTCTTTGTTTATTTTTGGTTTGGATTTTCCCTACATGACATTAAAAGATTTTCAGTTTCATGAAGCGTCTTTTTATGAGGAGTCATTTGCTCTTTGTCTCTTTTTGCTCGTCGTGGCGGGACTCATTTTTCGTGCTCTTTTTTCTTCTCGAAAGTGGTTCTATTGTTTCCATGGGCACGAACAGTCTTTTGATGATAAAAGGTGTGATGGTAAGATGTTGGGTTCTTGGGAAGCAATTGTGTCTGGCTCCATATTGTGCCTTTTTGTTTTGAGTATTGTTGCCACCAGCCATTTTAACTTAGCTGGACCTAGACCATTACATTTCTCTCATATTGCCCTTCTTTCTATTCTGCTTGCTCTTACAGGGATTGTGTTTTTCAAACGCCTGAAGATTATTGCCATAAATACCGAGTTTAAAAGCTTCGGTGACTTGGCTGGTCATTATTATCAAATCGCCTATTTACGATTGGTTGTTTTGCTCATCGGGGTTTTGTTTGCCCTTAGTTGCTTAGGTTTATTGTTTATCTGTCTTAAATCACTTTTCTTAATCCTAGGGACAGATGTACCATTGGGTAGACTGCAATCCCCCTTTTCAAAAGGACTCTTATCTCTTCAATTTGCAAGCGGCCCAGGCTTTACTGGCATGACTAAAACCAATTTGGTTTTAATCTCCTGTTTTATCGCCTTGATTGGCATTCAAATTTCTCCGCTTTTTACTCAGTTTATATTCTTAGTAAAAAACAAATCTGCTATTGCTTCACAGTTGGTTTGGGGGACTGGCTTTTTTAATGGCGGGGTGATGCTCTGTTTCGCTACTGGGTTAGCTTTCTTCGTGGGGGACTTGAATTCTCGCCAGCTATCTGAAATGAGCAAAGGTGGGGGGGATTTAGATTTTTTCTTCCAAGGCTTACCACTTCATTTTTTGGTTTTATTTTGTCTTTTAGCCGTTACCAGCTTTTTTATTCTTGGGATGACCTTGATTAAGATCATCTACTCACTACTCATAGCAGAACTAACTCCTCACAAAAAAGACACGAAAACTTCTAACATTGATCAAAACCGTTTTATTCTATTTGTGACGCTGGCCATAAGTTTTATGAGCTTTGCGCTTGCTTTTTATTTTCCTGATCTATTTTTCATTCTGATTGGTTTAAGCATAGCATTTTCATTTCAATTGCTCCCAGCTTTAATTGGCATTTGTTATGTGCCCACATTCAATGGTCTTGGTGTTTTAGCGGGGCTGATTGTTGGTTTAGCTATTGTTGTACTAACCCAACAGACATCTCCTTTCTTTCTTTTTGACACTGCGTCTTTTGGTATTCATTCAACTATTTGGGCTGGCATGGTCAATTTTTTAATCACTATTATTATTTCGCTTATCACACAAAGTCGAAATGCTTTTGCGCATCGTTTGAAATATCACGAGCTTTATGAAGACCAATTAGACTCTTCTCAAAAATCCAGTTTGCTTATCCATTGTTCATGGGGGCTTTTGTTTATCTGGTTTTTCTTTGCGATTGGGCCCGGTGCTTTTTTAGGTTCAGAGATATTTACATCGGCTAATGACGCTGAAGGTTCGTTGTTTGCCTCCCCCCCTATTTTGATTTGGCATTTTATTTGGTGGGTTGTTGGGGTTTTTCTTATTTGGCTATTGGCTCATTCCTTAAGATTTAACAAAGACCAGTAACCCCTGTTATCGCTTTTTCTCACTTGTAAATATTTTACTCACCTATGCTCATCGTTAAAGGTCTCTTTATCTCACTATTATCTTTTTACAAACCAAATTTGGTCACATTGCCCAATTAACTAAACAGTGTTTAAATATTTTGAGGGAGTATTTTATGTCTGGATCATCGTCTCAACCGAGCGGGTTCTCAAAACTGGTTTCTTCGCCTGCCTTTAAGTTTATTGTGCTTGGCGTTCTCACCCTTTTATTGATGATACCTTTGTTGCTTGTTTATTTAATTGTTGATGAGCGACAAAGCTATTCACGCCAAGCAGTGAATGAGGTTGGACGTAAGTGGGGGCGCGAGCAAGCGTTTCATGGCCCTTATATGATCATACCGATGGATAGAACTGTTGAGCGAACAGATCGCCAAGGTAACAAAAGCTCTTATAGAGAAGTGAAATATGCGGTTCTCTTGCCAAAGACGCTCAACATCAAATCAGATGTTTCAGCTAAAGAACTGCAACGGGGCATTTTTGATGTGCCGGTTTACAATACTAAAGTGAGTTATGAAGGCAAGTTTGACGCGGCTGACCTTGATCAATATCGACGTGATCGGTTTGAACTTAGAGTGAATGAAGCTGTGTTCACTGTTCTAATTTCTGATGTTCGCGGCATCAAGAAAACAACGGATGTTCAAATTGGATCTGTAACCTCTCGTTTTCAAGCGGGTGTTGGTATTAAGGGGCAGCGCACAAATGGTGTCCATATTAAACTTACCTCAACTCAACTAACCGATGGTTTTTCATTTCAATTCAACCTGCCAGTTAATGGCACAAAGCACTTATTGTTTGAGCCCTCAGGTGCTGAGACAAAACTTGACATGACATCAAACTGGCCGCACCCGAGCTTTATGGGTAATTTTCTTCCGAATGAGCGAAAAATTAGCTCGACCGGTTTTGAAGCTGATTGGCATGTCCCCCACTTAGCAAGAGGCATGGGACAATCGCATACGCATAATCAAATTAAAAAAGTTATGCCGAATAATTTATTTGGTGTGCAGTTTTACCAACCCGTTGGTTTTTATGATCTGGTTAGCCGTGCGCTTAAATATGCTGTTGCCTTTATCTCAGCTGTTTTCTTGATGGTTTATATTATGGAAGTTTATGTTGGCCGCCCTATCCACTGGATCCAATATGTATTTGTTGGCTTCTCCCTGCTCATTTTCTATCTCGTGCTGCTTGGTTTGGCAGAGCATATTGGTTTTGAGTTTGCTTATGGACTTGCCTCGACTGCGACAGCGCTTCTGGTCGGGCTTTACACCTCGAGCACGCTGCGCTCAAAAGCGAAAGGTCTTGTACTTGGACTGATGATCTTGCTTATTTATGGGTTGCTATATCTA
Organism: Hyphomicrobiales bacterium; assembly: GCA_017640685.1. Lineage (GTDB taxonomy): Bacteria > Pseudomonadota > Alphaproteobacteria > Rhizobiales > HXMU1428-3 > HXMU1428-3. The sequence goes on along the minus strand of JAEPQF010000162.1, from coordinate 1,088 downwards.
CTCTTGCGGGTTGAAGACTATGCGCTGCTTATTGGCTCGCTAGCTGGCTTTGCAATGCTCTCTGGGGTTATGTATATGACCCGGAATGTTGATTGGTCTGGCTATCAATCTGAAGAGAAAAACAGCTCTTAACCTATACAAAATTTAATGTGGCATTCTTATTTTTGGGCATTTTTGCCCGAAGAATGCCACAGTGTTAAGACCATATCTTTTACAAGTTTTGGAGTGAAAAACTTAATCGGGCAGTGCTATGGCTTGTTATTTTCGCTCCAAAACTTGCTTTCTCTCACGGCTATTCCAAGCGCCTATGGCGCTTGGGCCTACGAGGTGCGGTGCTAAGCACCGGGCTCCGTTGGCACTTCGCCATGTCCTGACGCCGAAGTGGCATCACTCCTTCTTCGTGTCGTTAGTTTTTTAACTGAATTTTTTAAGTGCTGCTTCAGTTGCCCACTATGCAACCGTCGCTATTACCTACGGGGAATTTGGAGAATTAAAAACTAAGATATGTACTAAGAAAACCCAAAGATTAATGAATTTACGGGGCAGAGTTCTGGTCGTTAAGTGCTTGTTAACCATAGAGCCGCTCTTGGCTTATTTTTTTGTTAACCCTAGCCTATAAGTCTTGACTTCATTCAACAAAAGTCTTACTTATCCTGCACACGTTAGCACTCAACTTAAGTGAGTGCTAATAATCTATCCACGTTTTGGAATACCAACTTACAATCGCTTTCGATTGTTGAAGTTTTTATGGAGATAACAGAATGAAATTTCGTCCGCTTCATGACCGTGTGGTGGTAAAGCGTCTTGAAGAAGACCAAAAAACCGCTGGCGGCATCATCATCCCTGACAGTGCACAAGAAAAACCTCAAACAGGTGAAGTGCTTGCTGTTGGCAATGGCATTAAAGCTGAAAATGGTGACGTAACACCACTTGACGTTCAAGCTGGTGACCAAGTTCTTTTCGGTAAATGGTCAGGCACAGAAGTTAAGATCGATGGTGAAGACCTATTGATCATGAAAGAATCTGACATCATGGGTGTGCTTGGTTAATCCCACCCTCTTTTCTTAATTTAGCGCCTTTTGTCATGG
>JAEPQF010000161.1 GCA_017640685.1 Hyphomicrobiales bacterium | reverse complement strand
CCAGGCAATCTTTGAGGGAAAAAATAAAGAACTGCTATTATGAGCAGGGCTATCCCAGCTAAAATTTTAAAGAGCATGTCAAAACCAAAGCCTTCATAAATAGCTGAGATAAAGGGAAGGGCGATTGCAAGGGCTGTAAAGCCAACAACAAACTGAAACCCATAAATCCGTGCCCGATATTCATCACTAACAATCTTGCTTAAAATAAAATCATTAATCGGGATTTGCCCGAACGCACCAATCATAAACCCGAGCGCAATGATAAATGCCCATCCATCGAGAAGGCCTGGCATTAGGATAAAGCATACAAGTTGAAGAGCCGCTAAAAACATAAACACAGCTCGTGGCCCATATTTATCAAGAGAATAACCAACAACGAGTTGACCAAAAGAAGCAATAGTAAAAACGATGAAGCTGAGCACCCCAATCATTGTCGCAACATCGGCTTGTCCAGAAAATTGGTCAAACTGAAACCAGTTAAGGGCGTTTTGAGCAAAGCTTTGAATGCGTTCATCAAAAATTTTCGGTAAAGAAAACGAGGTCGATTGGAATAAGATATTTATCAATATAGTAGTCATGAAAACGATAGAAAAAATTCGTATCGAAAGAGGGTGCTGTTTTAAAGTTTTAAAGAATGATGTCTGAGTTTCATCCTCTGTGGAAGGTGAATTTCTTTTCGTAAATGTGGATGCTGCAATTACCTGACGTCTAAGAAAAAAATAAACGATCCCACAAAAAATAGAAAAGCAACCCGGGATAAAGAAAGCCATGCGCCAACCGGCCGTGTCAATCATATAACCAGTTAAAAGCGCAGCACTACCAACTCCCATATTCCCCCATACACCATTAGCCGCCAAGCGCATGCCAGTGTTTTTCCAATGAATAGAAACAAGAGCAAGGCCAACAGGATGATAAATAGCAGCAAATATTCCAATGATAAAAAGGCCAAGTCCAACCTCAAAAGGAGAACTTGCATATGAAGTGGCAATAGAGGCAAGGCCAATACCAATAAAGAAAACAACCATCATGCCATCACGGCACCACTTATCACCCAGCCACCCTGAAGGGAGAGAAAATAAACCAAAAGCAATAAAACCAGGTGTTGCAAAATAGAGGAGATCACCATAGCTCACTCCCCATTCTCGATGAAGAGCAAGAGCGGCTACAGTGGCAAAAATTAGCATGAACAAATGATCGAGAAAATGCCCAAGATTTAATAAAAGAAAATACAAACTTTTCTTTGTCATGATGTCTCAACAAATGAATTCTTATTTTCTCTAACCTTATATGAAGTTGCTGAAATGAGGTATAAAAATAAAAATAGGATTAGAATATCACTTTGAATTCAAGCTAAGTGACATGCTCTAGGCTCTAATGGCTTAACTCACCCCATAGGTCATATTCATCCGAGTTTGTGACTTTCACTTTCACCCGGTCACCAGGGGCAAGCTCTGTTTCACCATTTAAGAATACGCAGCCATCAATTTCAGGCGCATCCCATTGCGAGCGGCCAATCGCTCCCTCTTCATCAACCTCATCAATAACCACATCAATCTCGCGGCCAACACGGCGCGCAAGCACGCGGGTGCTTACCTCTTGCGCTTTTGCCATAAAGCGATGCCAGCGCTCTTCTTTGACTTCCTCTGGCACATGATCATCAAGAGAGTTTGAACGCGCGCCATCAACATTTTCATATTTAAAGCAACCAACGCGGTTAAGCTCAGCGCGGTCGAGCCAATCAAGCAAGATTTCAAAATCCTCTTCCGTTTCGCCTGGAAAGCCAACGATAAATGTTGAGCGAACAGCAATATCTGGGCAGATGTCACGCCAATTAGTTAATCGATCAAGCGTCTTTTCCTGAAACGCAGGGCGCCGCATATTTTTCAAAACAGATGGGCTCGCATGTTGAAGAGGAATGTCCAGATAAGGCAAGATTTTACCCTCAGCCATAAAGGGTATCACTTCATCAACATGCGGATAAGGGTAAACATAATGAAGTCGGTTCCACACCCCAAGATCACCAAGCCCTTGGCAAAGCTCAAAGAAGCGCGTGGCAAGTGGCTCGCCTTTCCAAGTCTCTTCCTTATATTTAAGGTCAAGGCCATAGGCACTTGTGTCCTGCGCGATTACAAGAAGTTCCTGGCACCCGGCTTCAACCAAACGCTCCGCTTCACGCAGAACTTTATGAATAGGCCGGCTAGCAAGTGGCCCGCGAATGGAGGGTATTATACAAAATTGGCATTTATGGTTACACCCTTCAGAAATTTTCAAATAAGAATAATGCCGAGGCGTGAGTTTAATACCTTCTTCAGGCACCAAATCTAAATGTGGGTTCGCTTCAATAGGTACAGCATTTTGAACTTCACTAACCACATTCTCATATTGCTGCGGACCAGTGATCGCAAGAATGTTGGGGTGAAGATCTTTAATGGTGTCGGCCTCACCAGCCAAACAACCGGTTACAATTACCTTGCCATTTTCATTCATCGCCTCGGTGATGGCCCCAAAGCTCTCATCGCGTGCACTATCAATAAAACCGCAGGTGTTCACAACAACCACATCCGCCCCATCATAGGAAGGAGAAACTTCATAACCAGTGGAGCGAAGCTTGGTCAAAATCCGCTCAGAATCAACAAGCGCCTTCGGACACCCCAAACTAACAAACCCAACCTTAGGCGCACGTGCAGCCATGTAACTATTCCTTGAAAATGTAAAAAACACTGCTTTATCAAAGAAAATTCAATTTTACCATAAAATTATCGAGTTGATATTAGGAAATCAAAATTCGTGAGCTGACCCTATTTTGACAAAAAATGACTTGTATTATGAGGCTCTAATATTTGTAAGAAGAGGCCATTGATGAAACAGATAAAAATTCAATCTATTTTCTTTGTGAGTTTAGTTCTGGCTTTTTCATTACCTCTTTCACTTGCCGTCGGAGAGACTATATTTCGTAATTATGCAAAGATAATGATTGCGACTGAAACTGAAGACACCAATAGTGTTTTCGAGTCTATCTATCTCCTAAATAAAAAGGGGAAGATTGTTTATTTGATCCATACATGGAATGGCGGTCATGGTCACTTTCCCATCATTGAGGAGTTTTATCTCAAGGGAGAGAAGTTCAGGCTTAAGAGAAGTTATACCTTGGAAATAGAAAAACCAGAGAGTTTGGCCAAAGTTATTTTGTGTGACAGAGTCTTGGTCAGAAAAAAAATTGAACCGACAGATGATGCTGTTGCAGGATTTAGTCAAGCTGAAGTTAAAGAAGATGTTCGTATTCAAGAACCGCTTTTATTTGATGGTTGTTAGATGTGCTATTGCCGCGAAAGAGAAAAAGAATTACATACTCGATTTAGCTTTACGAAGAAGGAGCATTGTCCGCTTTCAGGGCAATGGGACATGGCGCAGCGCCAGCGTAGCCCGGTGCCTAGCACCGCACCTCGTAGGCCCAAGCGCCTAAGCGCTTGGATAGCCGTGAGAGAGAGAGCGCAGTTGCAAGTAGGCAACCTAAAGCGCCACTTAAAAACAACTAATTCAAAATCCCGTCAAGCAACTTGCCGCTGTCTTTATTGCCATCGATTAAGCCATTAAGAAGACCTTTCATTTCCTCGCTGGAAATTTTCTTCTTCTTCAAATTCTTCACCGCTTTCTTAACAGACTTAACAGTGTTGTTAATGGCCTCACCGTTATTTTCAAGCAATCCTTTAGCATCAGGAATAAACTTAGGGTTGGCCATCGGCCCTTTAACACGGATTGGAATGTTAATGCCCGCAAGCGCTGCATTACCACCCTGCCCAGCAAGAGAGTTCACAAGTTTTGGCTGCAAGCCATAATCAATTTGCTCTGCTGGCAAGTTTAAAATGCCCTTGCCAGTCATACGCAAGAGAGGCCCTTTTAAAAGGAGGTCTTTATTTTCAACAACACCGCGATTGATGACAAAGCTAGCATTGAGATCGCTAAAGTCTGTTTTTTCCGTTGGTTTAGAAAAAGGCTCAAGCAACTTACCAGATTGAACATTGCGGATCATGCCTGGAATATTGACACCCTCAATGGCACCATCTGCGAGCGTGATTTTGCCAGTGCCATTAAGCGCTGAAATAAGTTGTTGCTCAGTATTACCAGAGCTGATGATGTTAAGGTCAACATTACCAACGCCTGAAAGCCAAGGTAAATCAGCCGTATTTTTCAAGAGAGGTTGGATCTGAATTTGCTTCAATCCAATGCGGCCTTTAAGAGTTGGTCGTGCTTTAGCTCCATTGAGGCTAAGGGCTAAAGAACCAGTTCCACCATATAGTGAAAATTTCGGCAATTGTGCGGTCATCAAACCAGCATTGACTTTTAAACCTATTTGCGCTTTTTCAAGTCTGTGTTTTTGAAAAATAAGCCGGTTTGCAGAAAGCTGCATAAGCGCATCGAATTTATTCAAAAAGCTCACATCAATTTTGTCAGATTTCCAAGCGGCAACAGATGTTTTGCGCGTACCAGAAAGGCCATCAATCATCTTGTGCTCAATAGAGGCTTGCTGCTGCATGTAAGGCGACAGATCCAAAAGGTCCGTGCGCAGTTGGGCTTCAATCTTCGGGCGAGCTCCATTCGGACGCAAACGAAGCGCGCCTATAAGGACACTATTATCAACTTTTATCGTCGCGTTACCGAGCTGGAATACATCAGGCGTTCCAGATAATTTACCGCGAATATAAGCACCGCCATACCCTTGTTTCGGTACATCAACACCAAGCCAACTCAGCAAGTTCTGTAAAGAATAAGTCTGAACATCAGCATCACCTTGGAACTCAACTGTTGAAGCAAAACGTACTTTACCATCAAACTTACCCTCAAATCGATCTGAGTTCATAGTGAGGTTAGTGTCTACCACCTCACCTTTTAACAAGGGACCAAGGGTAGATAAATTAGCAGACAAATTAATCCGATCTTCTAAATATCGAACTGTTCCCTTAGCGGTGACGTCTTGCGCAAGGTCGGGCGCTTGAACAGCAAGGTTGATCGCGCTAATCAGCGTCTCAGAGTTTTCTTTCTGATCAATGAGTTTTACAGCTCCATTGACGATCTCAATTTCACCAATGATGATATCTGTATTAAGGCCAGCCTGTTTCACATCGGCAAGCTCACCCTCATCAACCGTCGGGCCTTTTGCATCATCAGAAACACGAGCCTCATTACCATCAGAAGTTTTGCCTTCAGCAGCAGCTTCCTCTTGTTCTAACTTTTCTAACGTGCGAGCAATAATATCACTTGTATCAAGTGTCTCGGTTTCAGCTTGCGCAACCTTGAAAGAGGTCACCTTTTTATTGCCACTCGTTTTTGTCTGGGAATGAGAGCCAAAATGCTTAATGCCCATCGAGCGTAAAAAGGTGGTTCTAAAGTTTTCAGTCGAAAGGCGCGCATTTTTAAACTCATAATTCACGCGGCCACGGCTGTCTTTAATAAGAGCAACCTCTGGGCGATGCATCACAACGCGGCCAATCTCAACACGTTTGCTTAAAAGCGGCAGGATTTTTAAATCAGCTTGTAAACGACCCAATTGTAAAAAGTTAGGTCCTTTAATCTCATCTGGGTTGTGAATAATAATGTTGTTGAGATCAATGCCGAAACTTGGGAAGAAGCGATAGGCAATCTTTCCTTTAAAAGTAACATCGCGCCCAGTTTTGTCTTTTATAGCCGCTGAAATTTGTCTCTTAATTGTCTCCGGTGGAACAATGTAAGGAAGTGCAAATGTACCAATGATCGCTATGATAAAGAGAGCCGCTACACCAATTCCAATGCCGAGAGGCCATGAAAAACCGGATTTCTTTTTGGTTTGTCCCGGTTGTGAGGCTGAGTTGTAATCAGCAACATCTTGATGCTGTCCGGCAAGTTGAGTTGAGACCTGAGAGTTTGCTTGAAATTTAGAGGACATATCCCTGGTTGACATACCAAAGGATTGGCTCTCAGGCTGAGTGCTTAAAGAGCTTCTATCCTCGGTTTGTAAACTAGTCGCCCCGCCTAATTGACCTCGTTGCAACCCACTTTGTTCTGCGTTTGCACTTGGTTGTACGTTTGAATGAGCACTGAGCTGCGCATTCGACATTTCAAAAGAATTTTCTGAAGCGCCCTTGTGAAATCCTTCATCTTCTTCTTCAATGAGGTCTTGAA
>JAEPQF010000160.1 GCA_017640685.1 Hyphomicrobiales bacterium | reverse complement strand
CGCGCCGGTTGCTAGTGGGCAACCTGAAGGCGCATCAAAAAAGTCGTGAGAGAAAGAAATGAAAAAGTCATCTGATGCTCTAAGAACAATCAGTGAAGTTGCAACAGATTTAGACATCCCCAAACACGTTCTTCGTTTTTGGGAAAGTAAGTTTACCCAAATTCGCCCAATGAAGCGTGGTGGCGGTCGTCGCTATTATCGCCCAGCAGATATTGAACTATTAAAAGCCATTCGCCATCTTCTTTATGGAGAAGGTTTTACCATTCGTGGCGTCCAGCAAATTTTCAAGCGCGAAGGTATTGATTACGTAAAAAGCTTTGCCAATGTAAATGGTGATGAAGCAACTCCTCTACTAACGCCAAAGACAGTAGAAAAAGAAAATCCTGCAGAAAAAATCACCAACTCTCATATTAAAGTTGCGCTTAAAAAAGATAGCTTTACAAAAAAGCTAGACCCAAAACAAAAGGTGCTTGTCTCCATTCTTGATGAAGTTGAAGAATGTAGAAAAATTTTAGCTTAAAAACTCTCAATAAAATCATTGATAATAACCACCAGAATTTCAAAATTTAGCTTGACGATTGGTTATAAAAATTGAGAAAAGAGCAGACAGCTTCATTTCATGAGAGCTGATTTATTCATCTTTGTCGGAGCGTGGCGCAGCCCGGTTAGCGCACTGGTCTGGGGGACCAGGGGTCGTAGGTTCAAATCCTATCGCTCCGACCATTATTTCCTAATAAAAACAATATGATGGGCTTTCATGGCCTAAAATATAACATTTACTGCACCCCCTCAGTGCACCCTCTTGTTGTTTCGATTCTTGTCACTCAAACGCCTTCCATAGGTCTGGTAATGCATCGCCTGCGGTCTCAAGTTCTTCATCTGCAACGTGAGCATATCTGTTTGTAGATGATAAATTACTGTGACCTAGCGCCTTCCCAACTGCTTTTAGATCTAGTCCGCCAAATCTTCTCAGCCAAGTTCCATTTACATGACGTAAGTCGTGCCATCTTAAATCAGGCCTGCCAAAGTTTTCTCTAGCATCTTCCCACACCTTCCTACGATTTGTTAGATCAAAAATAAATTCTGAGTTCGGGTTTAATTCCATACTGTATTTGGCGATCTTAATTGCGCTCATAGATAAGTTTACATGACGCAATTTCCCACCCTTTGCCAGAACGGTACAATACCTTGCCTCTTCAAAAAAATCATTCTTCTTAAGTGTAGCAGTCTCATTTCTTCTGCACCCTGTGCACATTGACCATGCAACTGCGAGCTTGATTTTTAAATTAGATATTTCCTTGATAAGCTCAAATGCTTCAACTTCAGACAAAAACACAACCCTCTCGTCAGGCTCTTCTTGTCTCAACTCTTCCCAATCGATCACAGGAAACTGATTTAACTTAGGTTTCCATAGTTTATTTTTTTTGCCAATGGTTAGAGATTTTTTAAAAATGTCTATAATACGATTAACAGTGCCTGGCGCTCTTTCCCCTCTGTGTCCCTCAAACAAGTCAACAACTACATCTCCCATGTGTTCATCGTCGATATCTTGGATAAAAGTTTCAAGACCAAGCGCAGCGCTCATGTCTTTGCCGCGACTTTCCATAGTGTCGGCACTTGCCTGGAAACGGGCATAGTTCACCCACCAATTTGAGAAAAGCATATCTACTGTTATGTTTTCCTGATTTAACCTTGGTAGAATGTTTTTCTTTATATCTTCAGCAATTAGCTTGCCTGCTTGCTCCGCTTTTCGGCGGGTAGTTTCTCCAGTGCTTCTGTAAAATTCATGATCACGGCCGAACCTGATGACAGCTGTGAAGACGGGGCTTTCTTTTTCCCCTTGTTTGGTTTTGTATTTTCTTTTGATGTATTTAATGTACATAATGTTGCAACATAATGATCTAAATCGGCAACTCTATAACGCCTGATACGCTTTAAATTGCCGTGTTTGTCCCTTATCTCTACAGGCTTGATATTTAGGTCCAGAAACGTATTTTTTCCTAAATTTAAATAATCCGTAGCCTCATCGGTAGTTAACAGTGCTTTTTCTAGCTCTGTTTGTGCCATTTATCCTCCTCCTTTAATTTTTATCTCTCAGCCAAAATGGGATGAATGCGCAATAAAATCTCGCCGCTGCAATTCCAATCCAATGGCCGATTGTTTGGCCTATTACCTCAAAGTAGAGAAAGGGAGCGCAAAACATGGCAGCCAGAATTGTCATGAGAATGGTTGTGACCAAGCTGTCTCTCTTTGAGCTCATTTTTTTCTATTCCTTCTCTTTATAAAGCAGGCAGGTTGCGAGTCTGCTAAAATTACGCATCTCGATAAGGGCGATCACCGTCCGTCATGTACATTCTAGATATTTCAAGAACATCATCTATTTTAAGAGGCGCTTCGTTTTCATCGTGCCAATTATAGCTATCCCCGAAGTACCAAATTGCTTCTATTTTCTCACAGGCAAAAAGACGCATTAGACAGCCGCAGATAAGTGGCCAATTGCCCCTCTGATAGCCTGGACCGTAATATCTATGTAGGCTACTGATGTTGTGTGTCGCTCCATTTGGGAACTCACCCTCGATACACTTTTCGTCCTCAAGAGATAATTCACGCATCTCTTTTTCAGTTAATGGCTCTGTTGCCTTGAAATATATCTCTACATCGATGCCCATGTAATTTATTTCCTTCTCTTTAATGCGTGTATATTAAGGTGTCGCTTATCATCACCTCCACGCCGCCGCATGGTTAAATGCTATTGGCTAACTCCAAAGTCGCCATGTCTTTCGAGTGTGTTTCTTAGTATCTGACCTAAAGGACCGGTTATCTCAAAACGCTCAATATTGATTTCGAGACCTTTAGCGTTATCGGCGTTTTTCGTTCGCAATGCCGCAGCACACCAATCACAATACATTTCGATTAAGTCGATAAGGTCCATACCATTGATGCCATTTTCATAATGTTCTGGGTGGTGGCTGTTGTGTTTATAATGATGCTTAAGCGCGGGACCCATCTCTCTCAAAGATGCACGATATTCATCTGTTCCATACTCCAATTTTTTAAGCTTGGGAGTAACTTCATCAAAAATAGGCTTTTCAACTGGCCCTAGCTTGCTTTGGTCGTGAAATACCCCGCGCTCCTGAAGTTTAGTCGCAACATTCTCAAGTCTTAGTGCGACCTGTCTAATATGTTCGCGTGTATCCGCTTCACTGTCGTATTTCTCTAAAGTTTCTGACATTTGCATATCCTCTTTTGTTTTAGCTATTGCCACGAAAAATTTCTAACTCTTGATCAGTTAAAGGCATATTGTTCCTATAGCTGACTTCCATTTCATTGTAGCCGTGCTCATCTTCATGACCTTCAAGCCATTTAAGACACACCTCTGCATCTTCTGGTGAGTTGCAATCATGCGGTAGGCCGAGAACTAAATTACAGCGACCTCTCACTTCTCGCTCTAAATCGACGATTGTATAAAGATAAGTTTTTTGCGCATTGAATGGCTTAGTAAGAATAAAAAACCTTTGATTGAATGCTTGCAGGGTGTACCTCTGCTTCTCTGCTTCAAACTTAACCTTGTCGCCGATTTTCATTTCAATTAGTCCATTTCTTTTAGCTATTGGCTTAGTACTTTTTACCGCCTGCAGCTCTTGCTTCTAATTTGTGATCAGCCCTTTGACGGTTGTATCTATTCTTTTCAATGATCGCGCCCGCAACGTCCAAATTATGAGCTGCTGCTGTATCCAGGATGCGGATAATTGTGTCTGCAAATTCAACCTCAATTCCTTTGCGGTGCGGCAGCTTATCGTCCATCAAGTCCTTTCTGTCAGCTTCAAGTGCTTCTGAAAGTTCGGAATGCATCAGTGCGATAACTTCACCAAAGTTGCGCTCAATTGGTTGACCTGTTTTAGGGTCCTTGTACCAACCGGCATCATTGGCCGTTTGATGAGCAATCAATTGGGCTGAGACGATCCCTTGGAAAGCATCAATTTCTTCGTCAGTCATATCTTTTGGTATGCTCATTTTTTAATTTCCTTTATCTATCTATTGGCTATTGCCATTAGCTGGTGTGTTCTTTCAACGCATCATGATCGTAGACACTCCAAAAAATGCCCCAGTCTGGATTGTCATAATCTTCTTTTTCATCATTCCACTCGCCCTCGAATAAGTTATCGCCACAAGATGTCATGTAAAAGCCGATGGCAGGGTAATTTGAATTTCTTATAAAAGTTGCGATTTCAGGCCAATGGTTCACCCTGTTTTCTCCAACTTGGAAATCAAGTAAAAATTGTTCAATGTCACTTGCTGCCTGCTCATAATCTTTTTGTAAAATATATGCGTGGTCATACGTCATAAGCAGAACTGCTTTATGATGGTTTGGCACATCGTCGCGAAGATGAAGTTCCCAAAGGTCTGTTTGCTCTTCATACGTTGTATATGACGGACGTTTACCTGAATAAAATTTACCTAAAGTGTCCCAGATAATGGGACCTGATCCCCATGAGTTTTTTAACTCCAATGAATACTCAGCATTTACGCCCGGGTTTACCCCCATTATTGTTGTGTAGCTCATATCACTCACCTACCTCTTTGCTGTTGATGGGTTTAGTCGCCATAACGACATAGCCAGGCTTAATTCCATGCTGACCTCCGGTTAAGATCCAAAGAACTTCGCAGGTGATTTTCTCAACATTATCACTGTCTGGAAAATCAGAAACAGCGCTGCCTCTTTCATCCAAAAAACCAATGCCTGAATAGCCTCTTCCCTTGCCATATTTACATAGAACAAGCGTGTCTCCTTTTTGGTAGCCTCTATCGTCTCTACGGATTTCAAAAGTCTTATCACCACGTTTTTGAGCATCGAAATAAACAGGGGCAGTTTTTAAATAATGAGTTGTGGACAATTAACTCCCCTCCTTTGTTACTGAGGGGAGGGGGTAGAGGCGATCTAAATCATCATCGATAACATTCATTGCTATGGGTAAAACTTTAACCGCTTTGAATTTCCAGCCTTGGTTCCAAAAAAGAACAACCCACTCCCTTCCATTGTGCCAGTGGTATTTTTTCTTTTTATCCGCCTTCTCTATAGTAAGGCCTTTCTCATGTTCTGAGAGTTTGTCATCTGAAGTTTTTAATTTAACTTCGAGGCTAACAACTTCTTCAGCTAGCTTTGAGCGCTCACGTGTTAGTCTCTGGACCTCATCTTCAAGGTGTTCACATAATGCAAACTTTGCCTCGTATTCGGTTATCAGTTCTTCATGAGTGAGATTTTTGATAAACTTTTCTTTGAACTGGTTCATAGACATTATTCTCTCCCTCCCTCTTTTGTGGGAGGGGTGAGTGCGCCAATAACATCGCAGGTCATCATTAGAAAATTGGCTACATCACAAGCCTCATCTAAAACGGCATGCTTGCTTTGCTCATGCTCAGGGTCTGCTCTGTACCTAGCTAATGCTCGCTCAAACTCGCCTCTTTCTTGGGTGAGGCGACGCTTTAAATAAGTTAAGTCGCAGTGCTTCCAGCCGCCTTTATAATCGTTGGTTTTTAGAACCCGCTCCATCTCAGTTGCAAACGCTAATACTTCTGGACGACAGACTTGTTGGGCTTCTAGCTCTTTAATGCGAGCTTGGAGGGCTGTTTTTTCTAATTCCCAACCGTCAACTAGGGCGACTAAGTCTTCTTTCGTTTTACAGGCTTCAACTTGCTCGACTTTTTCAATAACGCCGCTTATTTCGCCAACAAGATCTGCAAAAATTGATTTTGTTATTTGTTCTTCTGACATAGTTCACGCCTCCCCTTTAGAGTTAGAACGAGAGTTGTAATAAACATCAGAAGCTTTCTTTCTCGTTTTTTGTATTAGCGCACCAGCTTGCTGCCATTTTCGTGGCAATCCATCTGAGTATTTAGCTTTGCTTTCTCTAACTGGATGAGCGTAGAAATGACCATTAGATACAACGACCTCAACACCAAAATCAGAGACCAGCGTTGGGTTTTTGCTGTAAGGTTTTTCCATTCGAGGATAAGTTGAAAAATATCTACAGTGATAAACTCTGTTTACGATATTTTCGACAATCGCAATCATTCTAGTGGAAGGCTGATCAGTGTCACAGATGATTACAAAATCGCCAATCTTGATTTCTTCTGACATATCTATTCCGCCTCCTCTTTAGATTGAAGATCTGGAAG
>JAEPQF010000015.1:14653-40694 GCA_017640685.1 Hyphomicrobiales bacterium | reverse complement strand
GAAATGCCTTCACTTGATAATTTGAAAAAACATTTCTCAAACAGCACTTTTGATGTGGTTACGATTTCAATGGATCGTGGGGGGCTTAATAAACCGCGCAAATTTTTTGATGAAGAACGGATTAAATATCTCGATCTTTACATCGATAAAACAACCAAATTAATGTTCAAGATGAAAGCGGTTGGGTTGCCAGCAACGATTTTACTTGATGCTGAGGGCCGGGAAATTGGCCGTTTGGCAGGGCCTGCACAGTGGGATAGCGACAGAGCTATAGAAATTGTGCAAAAAGCTTTAGTTAAGTGATTGTATGTTATTGCTTTTTTGTCGTTGCGCCGTACACAAACTTTTTTTCTACTTTAGTTCAAAATTTTACTGTTCGTTAGGATAGGCTTCCTTATCATATTACCCAGGGGCGACTGCATTTTGGGGATTTAAAAATGACGAACAAATTTATGAACATGAAACTGGTATTTAAAATACCAGGGTTGATTGTGTTTAGCGCTCTTTTAATTGGGCTTTCAGTTGGAATTTTAAGTTTTTTTTCTGCAAAAACACTTGGGAATGATTTAATCATTAAGCAGAAAGAAGCCGTTTTAAAAGGTAAGAATACTCACCTAAAAAACTTCCTAACTTCTATTGAACAAGACCTTCAAATCACAGGGACTAATTCTTTAACAATTAATGCGTTTAAGGAATTTCAAATAGCTCGCTTTGAGTTTGATGATCCTTTAAAAGACCTTCAAGCCACATATATTACGAAAAACAAACACCCTGTTGGTGAGAAATATAAATTAGATGCTGGATTTTCAGGCTCTACTTATGATGGTGTTCATGGAAAATTCCACCCTTGGTTTCGAAAGAAACTACTGACTAGAGGTTATTATGATATTTTCCTTTTCGATCTGGAGGGAAATGTTCTTTACAGTGTTGCTAAAGAAGCTGATTTTGCAACCAATCTTGTTTCTGGCAAATGGAAGAGTTCAGGTTTGGGAACTGTTTTTAATGCTGCATTGAAGAGTACTAATAAAGATCAGGTGAATTTTACTGATTTTAGAGCCTATGGACCTTCATCAAATGCACCAGCTAGTTTTATCTCAATTCCAATTTTCGACCAGGGTGAAAAAATTGGCGTTTTAGCTTATCAAATTTCAACTGAAGCTTTTAATTCAATAATTTCTAAAGATGTTGACCTTGGTCAAACAGGTGAAGTTCTTGTTGTTGGCTCAGATTATAAGCTTAGAAATGACTCTAAGTTTACAAAAGAATTTGATGTTTTCAAAACTGAATTGAAAAATGAGGCAATAATTGCAGCTCTTTCTGGAAAGCAAGGGTATGCGGTTGATGGACATTATAGAAATTTAGACATGTCTTTTCTTTCTATTCCCTTTTCTTACAAGAAGGTACACTGGGCTTTAACCACAGCGCAGTCGTCGGATGAGATAAACGCGCCAATTTACACCATGGGATTGCAAATTTTCTTGGTAGTTTCTGGATTGATTGCCATTCTGGCATTGGGAGGGTATTTCATTGGCCGCCAAATCACAAAACCAATTTCTCTTTTAGTTGAAGAGACAAAGAAATTGGCTGATGGTGACACAGCTGTTGCCATTGAGGGACGCAAGAGGCTTGATGAAATTGGCGAACTTAGCCGTGCTGTTAGTATTTTTAAAGACAATCTGATTGAGAATAAAGTTTTAGAAGAAGAAGCCAGACTTAAGCAAGCTCAGGATCAAAAGCGAAGTGAACATCTCGAGCAAATCATTGGTGATTTTAGACAAGTGATGGTTGATGTTGTTGATGGTGTTGTTGGTGAAGCTGACAAGATGAAAGAAAGTGCAATGACACTTGGGCAGGCTTCTTCATCAGCTGAACATGAAACAGAATTGGTTCTTGCTTCTTCATCTGATGCCACGCGCAATGTTCAGGATGTTGCAAGTGTTGCTGAAGAGCTTTCTTCTGCCATTCGTGAAATTGCTGAGCAAACCAACAGAGCGAATGAAAATGTGAAAAGTGCTGCCGATGTGGCCGTGAAAACAGAGCAGGATGTAAGAGGACTTTCTGAGGCGGCTGGCAAGATTGGTGAGGTTGTATCACTTATTAGCGAAATCGCGGAACAGACCAACTTGCTAGCACTTAACGCAACTATTGAAGCTGCGAGAGCTGGTGATGCAGGCAAAGGTTTTGCGGTTGTTGCGGCTGAAGTGAAACAATTGTCTGAGCAGACAGCGAATGCAACTGAGGAAATTTCATCTCAAATTAGTGCGATACAACAATCAACGAATGTAACGGTTGCTTCAATCTCGGAAATTTCCACTTCTGTTTCTGAAATTCAGCAAGTTACCTCGACGATTTCGGCGGCTGTTGAAGAGCAAGATGCAGCTACACAAAATATTGCATCTAGCATCTCATTAGCTTCTGATGGAAGTATCAAAGCGTCTGAAGGTGTTTCATCAGTTGCAAATACCATTAAAGAAACAGCGCATGAAGCCGATAATGTCCAAAATGTTTCTGAACGTTTAGGTGAGGTGACTGAGCGTTTGTCTTCTTCTGTTAATCAATTCCTTGAGAATGTGTCTAAGGATGTTGAGATTGATGATCATTCTGGAAATGAAACTAACTTGCGCACAGGGACTTAAGTTTATTTAGCTTAAATTCTCAGATAATAAATCAAACCAAACCAGGCTTTTGTAATATATGAAGGCCTGGTTTTATAAAGGCAGAATAGGGGTTTTTGAGGAGCTTTTGTAAAAGAACGCAATAAGTATTTCTTTGTTTTTTAGTAAGTTAACTGATTAAGTTTTAGGCAATTCTTCTAATTTGTTTACCCTTCATTAGCTTTGTGGGGCGTAATCTTATTCTCAATTTTATGAGATATGGGGACCCAGGCTAATGGCAAATAAACTTATGGAAATGAAGCTGGCTTATAAAATACCCGCTCTTATTGTGCTTAGTGCACTGTTAGTTGGTATTTCTGTTGGAATTTTAAGCTTTTTTTCTGCGAAAGGGTTAGGTGATGATTTAATCGTCAAGCAAAAAGAGGCTGTGCTGAAGGGTAAAAAAATTAAGTTAGAAATGTTTCTCAAAGCTATTGAGAAGGATTTGAGCTTTACTTCTGGTAATAGTTTTACAGTTGAGGCTTTTAAAGCTTTTGACGCTGCTTATTCTGGCTTCCTTTCTCCTGTTAAAGATTTACAAGCTGCTTATATCACAAATAATAAACATCCTAGTGGTGAGAAAGATAAGCTCGATTTTGCTGCTACAAACACCGTTTATGATACGGTTCATGGCAAGTATCACCCCTGGTTTCGTAAAAAACTAAAGACGATGGGCTATTATGATATCTTCTTCTTCGATTTGAAGGGCAATGTTATCTATAGCGTCTTTAAAGAAGCTGATTATGCGACGAATGTAATTAGTGGGAAGTGGAAAGACTCTGATCTTGCGACTATTTTTAAAGCTTCTATGAAAGCTACGAATAATTCGGATATTCATATAACTGATTTTAGAGCTTACGGACCATCTGCCAATGCGCCGGCGAGTTTTGTTTCTATTCCGATTATGGATAATGGTAAGAAAATTGGTGTTTTAGCTTATCAACTGCCAACAGAGAGCTATAAAGAGATTATCGCTAAAGATGTTAATCTTGGTAAAACCGGTGAAATTCTCGTTATTGGTGAGGATTATAAATTCCGTAATGATTCCAAATTTACTGATGTTTATGATGTTTTTAAAACTGAAGTGAAAAACGAAGCAATTACCAAAGCTCTTTCAGGTAAGGGGGGCTATGGGTATTATGATAATTACCGTAATTTAAAGCTTATATATCTGGCTACACCGTTTCAATATAAAGAAATTAACTGGGCTTTGGTTGCAGTTCAATCTTATGAAGAAGTTAAAGGGCCTATTTATTCTATGGGCTTTCAGATTGCTTTGGTTGTACTTGGCTTGATTGCAGCGCTAGCAATTGCTGGTTTTTATTTAGGGCGGATAACCACAAAACCAATTTCAAACTTAGTGGATGAAACCAAAAAAATTGCTGATGGTGACACAAGCGTAGTGATTGAAGGTCGAAACCGTATTGATGAAATTGGCGAGCTTAGCCGTGCAGTTAGCATATTTAAAGATAACCTGATTGCGAATAAAGCTTTAGAAGAAGAAGCACGTAAAAAGCAAGCTTTAGAGCAAAAACGTAGCCAGCATTTAGATCATGTTATTGGTGACTTTAGACAAGTGATGGTTGATGTTGTTGATGGTGTTGTTGGTGAAGCTGACAAGATGAAAGAAAGTGCGATGACGCTTGGCCGGGCTTCTTCATCAGCAGAGAATGAAACAGAGTTGGTTCTTGCTTCTTCATCTGATGCCACGCGCAATGTGCAGGATGTTGCAAGCGTTGCTGAGGAACTCTCAGCAGCCATTCGTGAGATTGCTCAGCAAACCAACAGAGCGAATGAAAATGTGAAAAGTGCTGCTGATGTGGCCGCGAAAACAGAGCAGGATGTGATGGGACTTTCACAAGCTGCAGGCAAGATTGGTGAGGTTGTCTCACTTATTAGCGAAATCGCGGAGCAGACCAACTTGCTTGCACTTAACGCAACGATTGAAGCTGCGAGAGCTGGTGATGCTGGCAAAGGTTTTGCGGTTGTTGCGGCTGAAGTGAAGCAATTGTCTGAGCAGACAGCGAATGCGACTGAGGAAATTTCATCTCAAATTAGTGCTATTCAACAGTCAACGAATGTGACTGTTTCCTCAATCTCGGAAATTTCAGCTTCAGTTTCTGAAATTCAGCAAGTTACCTCGACGATTTCGGCGGCTGTTGAGCAGCAAGATGCAGCTACGCAAGATATTGCATCTAGCATCTCATTAGCTTCTGATGGAAGTATCAAAGCGTCTGAAGGTGTTTCATCAGTTGCAAATACCATTAAAGAAACAGCGCATGAAGCCGATAATGTCCAAAATGTTTCTGAACGTTTAGGTGAGGTGACTGAGCGTTTGTCTTCTTCTGTTAATCAATTCCTTGAGAATGTGTCTAAGGATGTTGAGATTGATGATCATTCTGGAAATGAAACTAACTTGCGCACAGGGACTTAAGTTTATTTAGCTTAAATTCTCAGATAATAAATCAAACCAAACCAGGCTTTTGTAAGATATGAAAGCCTGGTTTTTTTCGTTTTTAGTTTTTAGATAAGAGAAATACAGCTTCGCGACCGAGAAGGTTGTGAACAAACAAAGGGATGTTATCGCTTAGCTCTTTGCCGTAGCCATTAATTGTGATGGCCTCTTCCACTTTTGCATTAATGGTTTTGCAAAGGGTTGCGAAATCTTTCACTGTGCAAAAATGAATGTTGGGTGTGTCATACCATTGCTCGGGGAGCTTGTCTGTTACTGGCATGCGGCCGAAGGCTAGGATTTGCCAACGGATTTTCCAATGACCAAAATTGGGGAATGACACAATCGCATAATCAGCGATGCGCAGAAGTTGCTCCAGGACTAATTTGGGGTTTTTCGTTGCCTGGATGGTGAGACTGAGAACGGCATAATCAAAGCTTTTATCGGGATAGTTTACAAGGTCACTATCGGCGTCACCTTGGATGACACTAAGCCCTTTGGCCACGGCATGGTTTACATTTTTTTGGCTGATTTCAATTCCGCGGCCATCAACATTTTTTTCTTCTCGTAACAATTCAAGCAAAGCGCCATCACCGCAGCCAATGTCGAGCACGCGGGCGTTTGGACTGATCATTGATTTGATGATCAGGTGGTCATGTCTTATCGTTGAGAGTGTGTTTTGTTGTTCTTGGTTGTTACTCACGAGGGATCCTTTTGTATACCGCTTGCACTTAGGCCCTTTTGTTTTGCGCCGGCGCTAATGAAGCCTCTGATTGCTGAAATCATTTCAGGTTCATCAAGTAAGAAAGCGTCATGTCCTTTTTCTGATGCTATATCGACAAATGAAACGTTGGCGGCATTGGCAGTAAGTGCGTGGACGATTTGCCGACTGTCCCTTGTTGGAAAGAGCCAATCGCTGGTGAATGACACAACGCAAAAGCGTGTTTTTGTATTCTGAAATGCACCAGCTAAAATGCCGTTATGCTCAGCAAAGAGGTCGAAGTAATCCATAGCTCTTGTGATGTACAGATATGAGTTTGCGTCAAAGCGATCGACGAAACGAAAGCCTTGGTGGCGCAGATAGCTCTCTACCTGAAAGTCTGCGTCGAAACCGAATGTGATTTTTTCGCGTTCTTGTAAGTTGCGGCCAAATTTTGAGTGCAAGGCTTCATCTGAGAGGTAAGTAATATGAGCGGCCATGCGAGCAACGGCCAGCCCCTTTCGAGGATTGGTTTTTTCTTCTAAATACCTGCCACCCTTCCATTCAGGATCGGCCATGACGGCTTGGCGGCCCACCTCGTGAAAGGCGATGTTTTGGCTCGAGTGGCGAGCGGCAGTTGCAATTGGAATGGCTGAGAAAACGCGTGCCGAATATTTTGAGGCCCATTGAAGCACCTGCATGCCCCCCATTGAACCGCCAATAACACAGAAAAGTTGATCTATACCAAGACTATCTATCAGATGGACTTGTGCTTTGACCATATCTCCGATGGTAATGACTGGGAATTCAAGACCGTAAGTTTTGCCTGTTTCGGGGTTGATTGATGCAGGCCCTGTTGAACCCATACAACCGCCAATGACATTGGTGCAAATGACGAAATATTTATCTGTATCAATCGGTTTTCCAGGGCCAACGAGAATTTCCCACCAGCCTTCTTTACCGGTAACGGGGTGTTTGCTGGCGGCATATTGATCACCGGTTAGGGCATGGCACACTAAAATAGCGTTGCTTTTATCTGCGTTTAGGGTGCCATAACTTTCATAAGCGATGGTAAAGGGAGAAAGAGTTGCCCCTGACTCTAATTTTAGCTCAGTGTTTTCAAAAGTCTTTGTTTCTGATTGCGTGATGATAGGGCGAGCGTTGACACTTGAAGAGGTTGTGTCTTCTTGCGTTTTTGTGTCACTCTCATTTCCAGAGGCATTTATTTCAGATTGATCAATGTGTTGATCTTTGTTTTTAGGATGGCTTGTCATACATACTTTCGAAGTTAAGATCAGAAAACACCTAAGATTTTTTAAGTCAGCTCTCTTATTTACGATATTTTTTCTAGAAGTTCATCAATTTTATGGGGCTATGATTTCGCTTTCATAAAAAAAAGAGTGCAGGGCAGGAAAAATTCGCTTAAACCTGCTGTTAGACATTCAATTTATGGAAAAAACGTGATGAGCACTGACTTTACGCCTCGATCGACCATTCTTGATATTTCTCCTTATGTGCCAGGAAAATCAAGTGCTGGGGCTAACCAAAAAATAATTAAACTTTCTTCAAATGAAACGCCGCTTGGCCCAAGCCCCAAGGCTGTTGAAAGTTATTCTCATGGCTCATCGAAGTTATTCCGCTATCCAGATGGATCAGCTAGCGAGCTTCGCTCTGCTATTGCTAAGCAATATGGTTTGGATGCTGATCGTATCATTTGTGGTGCTGGGTCAGATGAATTGCTCAATTTAATTGCGCAAGCTTATTTGCAAGCTGGCGATGAAGCGATTTTCACTGAGCATGGCTTTTTGGTTTATAAAATTGCTATCCAAGCTGCTGGTGGAACGCCAGTAGTAGCCAAAGAAGTTGATTTAACTGCGAATGTTGATGAGATTTTGAAGGTAGTAACACCAAAGACGAAGCTTGTTTTTATTGCTAACCCAAATAACCCGACGGGCACTTATTTGCCGCATGATGAGATTAAGCGACTTAGAGCAGAACTTCCAAGCTCGGTTGGTTTGGTGCTTGATGGGGCTTATGCGGAATATGTGCGCCGGAATGATTATGAGGCGGGGCTTGAATTGGTGGCGACAACTGAGAACACTATTATGACCCGGACTTTTTCTAAGATCTATGGTTTGGCAGCCCTACGTATTGGTTGGGCGTTTGGACCTGAACCCATTATTGATGTGCTTAATCGGATCCGCGGGCCGTTTAACCTTTCTTCTCCAGCATTGGCGGCTGGTGCGGCTGCCATGGAAGATGTGCAGCATTTAGAGCAATCAATTGAACATAATGATCGCTGGGTTGCTTGGCTGAGTGAGGAGCTTTCAGCGCTTGGGCTTAAAGTTACTCCTTCTGTTGCGAACTTTATTCTTGTTAGCTTTAACGAAGAGGGTTCTAAAACAGCAGCAAAGGCCGATGCGCATTTGATTGATGATGGCATCATCGTGCGCCGAATGGAAAGTTATGGCTTGCCGAATAGTTTGCGGATAACCATTGGCACAGAAGCTGAGAATAAAGCTGTTGTCAAAAGCTTAACCCAATTTGTTGAGCAGGCTGGTTAAGAGATGGTGAGTTTTGATAGAGTTGCCATTATTGGACTTGGGCTAATTGGTTCATCTTTAACGCGTGCAATTACTGATAAAGGCCAAGCTTCTTCTGTTTTTGGGTTTGATGGCTCTGAGGCAGTGCGGGCTGAAGCGCGTGATATTAAAGGATTTGGAGCTGAGATAACCGACACTCTGGAAGAGGCTGTGTCAAATGCTGATTTGGTGATTATGGCTGTGCCAGTGGGAGCCGTTGGGGCTTTGGCTGAAGAGCTTTGCCCGTATTTAAAAGAAGGGGCAATTCTTTCTGATGTGGGCTCAGTAAAAAAGAGCATTATAGATGCTGTCTTGCCTCATCTTCCTGAGACTTGTTATTTTGTTCCCGGCCATCCGGTTGCGGGTACTGAATATTCCGGCCCGAAAGCGGGGTTTTCAACTTTGTTTGAAGGTCGTTGGTGCATTTTAACGCCTCTTCCAAACACACCTCGTTCCGAGGTTGAGAAAGTCTCTAATCTTTGGGCTGGGCTTGGTTCTGATGTGGAAGAGATGGATGCTGAGCATCATGATATTGTGTTGGCGATTACCAGCCATATTCCTCACCTGATTGCTTACAATATTGTAGGTACTGCCGCTGACCTTGAAGAAGTGACGTCTAGCGAAGTGATTAAATATTCCGCTGGTGGCTTTCGAGATTTTACACGGATTGCGGCTTCTGACCCGGTGATGTGGCGGGATGTTTTTATGAACAATAAAGATGCTGTATTAGAAATGCTTGGCCGTTTCACGGAAGACCTAACCCAACTCCAGCGCCACATTCGGCGTGGTGATGCAAAGGCTTTGGAAGATTTGTTCACGCGCACTCGGGAAATTCGCCGTTCGATTGTTGAGGCTGGACAAGAAACAGAAAAGCCTGACTTTGGGCGCTAAAGCGCGTTGTTTTTTGTCTCAAGGGCAATTTTTCGCTTTTTTGTTAGCCTTCAGGTTGCCCACAAGCAACCGCGCTGCGATGTTCGTGCTCTGAGAGAGCACTCCCTTCTTCGTAATGCTTATTTTATGAATTCATAAAAACAAGCAATGTGCTCTGGGCTTTATTTTTACTTATCTCGTTGGTACGGGGGTGCCGTCGCGGTAATCATAGAAGCCGCGACCAGCTTTTTGGCCTGTCCAACCGGCTTCAACATATTTCACCAATAATGGACAGGGGCGATATTTCGGGTCTGCTAGGCCTTCATAGAGTTTTTGCATAATGCCAAGGCAATTATCAAGCCCGATGAAATCAGCTAGTTCTAGTGGGCCCATTGGATGATGAGCGCCATAACACATTGCTGTGTCGATTGCTTCAACCGTTCCAACGCCTTCATAGAGTGTGTAAATTGCTTCGTTGATCATTGGGATCATGATGCGGTGAACAATAAAGGCTGGAAAATCTTCTGAAACGGCTGTGTATTTATCAAGAGATTTTACGAAGGCTTTGCAGGTTTGATATGTTTCTTCTTCTGTTGCGATGCCTCTGATGAGCTCTACCAATTCCATGACAGGAACTGGATTCATGAAATGCATACCGATGAATTTTGCGGGGCGGTCTGTTTTGGCGGCAAGGCGGGTGATTGAGATGGTCGAGGTGTTTGAGCAGAGGATTGTTTCAGGTTTTAGAACAGGGCAGACATCTTTGTAAATTTCTTGTTTTAGGTCTTCATCTTCTGTGATGGCTTCGACGACGAGATCTGCTTCTGAAAGTTGGTTGATGTCTGAGGTGATGGAAATGAGGTCAAGGGCGGTTTGTTGTTGAGCTTGGGTAATTGTGTCTCTTGAGACTTGCCGTGCCATGTTGCCATTGATGGTGGCGAGGGCAGCTTCAGTTTTTTCTTGTGAGACGTCTACTAACATAACTTTGTAACCAGCCATGGAAGCGACTTGGGCAATGCCTCCACCCATGTGTCCTGCACCAATGATACCGATTTGTTTTATCATTTCTACTGGCTCTTTGCTCTCCGCCATGTCGTCCTCATTCTTAGTTGCGCTTCAGGTTGCCCACCAGCAACCGGCACGAAGCAACCGCGCTATATTAAGTGCCCTTCAGGTTGCTTTTTTTGTGCTTCAAATGCCCATATAGCATCCGCATCAGCAACCGGGCTGTTTTTTCACTTCAGATTTCTAATTTTACTTCAAATACTCAAACCGCATTCGCTAGGTAATACTTAAACAGCATCCGCTCAGGCAACTAACCTTGCATTAGCTATAACAACCGGGGTTTTAATAATATTTTAAAATTCAGGTATGTTTCAGCAATATGCTGCTGGATATGATGTTCAATATAGCAATATAAGAAAATAAATAAATTAGTTTTTTACATTAAAACACAAGATGTAAGGGCTCTGATTTGCGTTGTTTTTTAAGTGTTGCACAATGTGAAGTGAAGCGGCAAATAACTTTTTGGTGGAAGCATTAAAAAAGCCAGAGGAAATAGTTTTTTCCTCCGGCTTTTAAAGAATTTCGTATTTTAGTGAGCTTTTTAAGAAAGAGCTGCTTCAAGTTCTGGCAATGCTTCAAACAAATCAGCAACAAGGCCATAATCGGCAACTTGGAAAATTGGTGCTTCTTCATCTTTATTAATAGCCACAATAACTTTACTGTCTTTCATACCAGCCAGATGTTGGATAGCGCCTGAAATACCTACAGCGATATACAGCTCAGGTGCTACAACTTTACCTGTTTGGCCGACTTGATAATCATTTGGCACAAAGCCACTATCAACAGCCGCTCTTGATGCACCAACAGCTGCGCCAAGTTTATCTGCGATTTTTTCAATTAAGGCAAAGTTTTCACCAGAGCCCATGCCGCGACCACCTGAGATGATGATGTTAGCTGAAGTTAATTCTGGACGATCTGATTTGGATAATTCTTCAGATACAAACTCAGAAATGCCGACAGCACCTGGTGCGCTGATGGCCTCAACTGCAGCAGAGCCGCCTTCTTCAGCTGCTTCAAAAGCTGTTGTTCTAACAGTGATGATCTTTTTAGCATCGCTTGTTTCAACAGTTTGAAGAGCGTTACCTGCGTAAATTGGACGCTCGAAGGTGTTTGGTGATTTTACTGCAATGATGTCTGAAAGCTGGCCAACATCTAATTTGGCTGCAACGCGTGGCATGAAGTTTTTGCCAGTTGTTGTGGCCGCTGTAAGGGCTGCATCATAATTTGCCATTAAAGGCACGATAAGTTCAGCCATTTCTTCAGCGAGTTGAGATTTTAATTGAGGAGCGTTTGCTACCAAAACTTTTCTCACACCTGAGAGTTTTGCGGCTTGTTCTGCAACAGCGTCGCAATTATCACCCGCTACTAAGATGTCTGTTTCTCCGCCGATTGCAATTGCAGCTGAAAGAGCTTTTGCAGTTGCTGCGTTGAGATTTGTATTGTCATGATCAGCAATGAGTAGATTTGTCATTTATAGTACTCCTGCTTCGTTTTTAAGTTTGTCTACGAGTTCTGCTACTGTTTCAACTTTCACACCAGCTTCTCTTGCTGCTGGTTCAGTGGTTGTTACAATTGTGTGTCTTGTTGCTGTGTCGATGCCATAAGAAGAGAGTTCTTTTTCTTCCAAAGGCTTTTTCTTTGCTTTCATGATGTTTGGCAAAGACGCGTATCTTGGCTCGTTTAAGCGAAGGTCAGTTGTGACAATTGCTGGTAGGTTTAAAGATACAGTTTGTAGGCCACCGTCAATTTCACGAGTGACAACAGCTTTTTCGCCTTCAAGTTCAAGTTTGTAAGCAAATGTGCCTTGTGGCCAGCCTAAGAGAGCTGCCAGCATTTGGCCTGTTTGGTTGCAATCATCATCGATTGCTTGCTTACCTAACAGAACAAGGCCTGGGTTTTCTTCTTCTACGACTGCTTTGAGAAGTTTTGCAGCTGCAAGAGGCTCGATCACATCATCTGTTATGATGTGGATGGCTCTGTCTGCGCCCATTGCAAGGGCTGTTCGAAGTGTTTCTTGAGTTTTTTTGGTGCCAATTGAAACTGTGATTATTTCTTCGGCTTTTCCGGCTTCTTTTAAACGAACGGCTTCTTCAACAGCGATTTCGTCAAAAGGGTTCATTGACATTTTTACATTTGCCAAGTCGACACCAGATCCATCAGATTTCACACGGATCTTAACATTGTAATCTACGACCCGTTTTATCGGAACTAGGATCTTCATTATATGTGTCCCTCCATTTGAGTTTTGTTTTAGATGCTCTTAACTTAGTGTGCTTTATGGTTGCACATTTTTTGACTTCAGATGCCCACAGAGCATCCGCATGGTTTGTTGGGATATACTCATGTTTCAAAAGCCAATAGCTGAAAAAAATTGCTGAAAGATTTCAAGCAGCAATTTTTTTGTTTTGCTATTGAGAAAATTCGAGTGTGTCCCTCGTTGGAAATTCGTCTTCGGGAACCTAACTGCCATCAAAAAAGCTGTCAATAGAGTTACGAAAGCCTCTGGTCTAAGGTTCAAGACAATTAAAGTTAATTGCGATCAAACAGGGGTACTTCTCTTCGTTTCATAAATACAATGAGAACAAGGCCAGCTAAAAATCCGCCAATATGGGCCCACCAGGCTGTATTTCCACCATCCATATAAACAATATGGAAAATTTGGAAGACAAACCATGCCAAAATTGCAATGGCTGCGTTCACTGGAAGAGGGATGTTACCCAAGACGAGTACCCAGAGTTTTACTCTTGGATGGAGCATCAAATAAGCTGCGATCACACCAGCAACGGCACCTGAGGCGCCAATGAGCGGGATTTCTGAATTAGGAGCCATGATAGAGTGCGTGTAGCCAGCTACGATACCGCAGAGTAGATAGAAAATGAGAAACGTGAAATGTCCCATTGCATCTTCTATATTGTCGCCAAAAACCCATAAAAACAACATGTTACCACCTAGGTGTAACCAGCCACCATGAAGGAACATGTAAGTGATTAAGGTAAATTTCTCTGAAATTGGAATAAGGTCAAATTTTTCACCGGGGATATTAGGGCCGGTGAGGCCTTCTGGCAATAATTCGGCTGGAACGATTGCAAAACTTGCCATGGCAACTTCATTTACTGGGTAAACAATGCCTGACTGGAACATAACAAAAATCACCACGTTTGCGACTATGATGAGAATTGTCATAAATTGGAATTTAATATGTTCCAGTGGATTTGTATCATGTAAGGGGACAAACACGTTGCTAACCTCTTTATTAGACCCATTTGGGAGCTGTTTTAGGTCATCAGCCAATTTGCGCTCTGACCTTAACTCATAGTTATGGCTGATCCCTTTTATCTTATTCGGAGCAGCTTTAATGTGTTGATTGAATTCTTACTTATGAAATTGGTTTTGGCCACTGTTTTTCTCATAAAAATTTCTCAACGATGGTGAGTTGGTGTATTTTGGCCAGCTTTTAGGCGAATATTGTTGGTTAAATCATTGATTATAATCGAATAACTGTGGTTTTCGATTGTGTTTTCTCTTGATTTAACTGCGGTTTTCACCCGGGGTCCAAAGGATGTCCGTTTTGCCTTTGTCGTTGACATAACGGCTCATGACGAAGAGCAAATCTGATAAACGGTTGATGTATTGGAGGGCTTCAGTTGAAACGATTTCGTTTTCCGTCTCACTGAGTTCTACCATTTTGCGCTCAGCTCGTCTTGAAATTGTTCTGGCTAAGTGAAGGTTTGCAGCTAATGCAGTACCGCCAGGTAGAACGAAAGAGCGTAAAGGTTCTAATTCTTCGTTTAATGTATCAATTTCTGTTTCTAAGCGAGTGACTTGCTCTTTGGTAATTCGAAGTGGTGGGTATTCAGGCTCAGGTGCGCCTTCAATTTCTGGTGTTGCAAGATCAGCGCCGAGGTCAAACAAATCATTTTGGATACGCAGCATCATGGCTTTAAGATCTGCTGATTTTTCTTCTTTAGAATCTAACGCTACAACGGCTAGGCCAAGGGCAGCATTTGTTTCGTCAACTGTGCCATAGGCTTCAATGCGGATGTTATGTTTTGCAACGCGGTCACCAGAGGCCAAGCCAGTTGTGCCTTTGTCACCTGTTTTTGTGTAGATTTTATTGAGTTTTACCATTTTAGATTAACCATTTATTTTGCGGCTTTATTTAGCGCATGCCTGTAGGTTTGTTGACATTCCACTTTTTTTGAGCGGTTCGTTTTATTGGTTTGAAAATGAATTTTTATTGATGTGTTCTGTGCTTTAAGCGTCGAAAAGAATAACTGTCATTAACAGGCAAACAGCAACAAATTGTAGGCCAACACGCCAGCGCATAAGTCTTTGGCTTAAATTGGGGTTGGTACCGCGCATCATGTTCCATAAGCCAATACAAAGAACGATAAAAACCAATACCACGGCGAGTGGTGCCATCATGAAAGCTATTTTTTCCATAAATTGTATTCTTTCTTTTAAACAAAATGATTTAGTTATTAATCAATATCTTATCAATCATTTTGGTTGGTAAAAAACGTTTTGCATACGCCAATACATAAGTTGGCACGGTTACATAATAACGGATTTTGGGGGATTTGCTAGTCAGAGCGTGGATTAGCTTATCAACAACGACATCTGGTTCTAATTTGAATTTGTCAGTGCCTCCTTTTTTCATGGCGGCAATTCGTTTTTGATAACTCTCTTTATGGGGAGAATTTTCAGTGTCGATATTTTCTTCATAAGCTTTTAAGCAACGAGGGACAAATTCAGTTCTTATTGGTCCTGGTTCAATGATTGCGACTTTGATGTTTGTATGTCGTAATTCTTGTCGCATGGCGTCAGAAAGTGCTTCAACTGCATATTTAGAGGCATTGTATGCACCTCTGTAGTGTGCGCTTACAAAACCGAAAATGCTGGAGCATTGGATGATGCGGCCTTCATTATTGTTGCGCATTGCTGGAATAAGCCTTCTGGTAAGGTCATGCCAGCCGAAAAAGTTGGTTTCAAATTGCTCTCTTAAAACATCTGTTGGTAAATCTTCGACCGCGCCCGGTTGGCCATAAGCGCCATTATTAAAAAGGGCAAAAAGATTGCCATCTGTTTGCTTTAAAACTTCTTCGGCAACATTTTGGATGGACGCCTCATCACGATAATCCAAATAAAGAGCTGTAACGCCTAATTCTTCTTTAAGCATTTTGAGGTCTTCTGGTTTTCTGGCTGTTGCAAAAACTTGCCAGCCTTTTTCATGGAGAGTTTTGGCGGCGCATTTGCCAATCCCCGATGAGCATCCAGTGATAAGAATTGATTTGGACATGAAATGAGCTTTTATTGAATGATTACTTAACTTTAAAACGGGCGAATTCTTTTTTGCCTTCTTTAAAGAGAACGAGTTGGTCATCTTCAAATTTATAAGTTTTCACTTGTTCTAAGCCTTCTGTATAGGCTTGCTCGATCGCCATTTTATTTCCAACATTACAGATCACTTGGGTGACGCCGATGCGAAAAAATTGAATGGTTTGACCTTTTCCTACAGAGAAGACACCATCATAAATGTTGCAGGTGGATTGGCCTTCTATACTGCCATTTGAAAACTTTATAAAGCCGAGGTGAAGACCTTTATAGGTTTCTTTTTCATCTTTGGTAATGGATTGAATGACCCATTTTTTATCTTCGAATTTCTTTTGTTCTTCGATTGAAGCTGTTTCTGCAGCCAGTGAGACAGGGAATAGACTGAGTGAAAGGGCGAAAAAAACAGTTTTAAACGTTGTTGTTTTGAACATTCGCAGCTCCGTAGATCGTTTTGTCATTTTGCTAAATAAGCTTAAGCATTTTTTTAAAGGTATAGTCAATTTAGATGGTGAATTTTAGACCGTTTGTTATTTGATTTATGAGTTTAAATCTAAAATTAAAAACATGTTTTTACCTTGCCAATTCATTTTTATGTCTAAAGGGGCAGTTTTTCTTCATAATCTTATAAATTTTGTGGTTTATCTGCTATCTAGGCTAGGATTAAGTTTTGACTAGTTTTCAGATTGGATCGGGTAAACTCATCAAATGTTTTAAGAAAGAGGGCGTTTGTTGAGATGAAAGAGGGCTTCTTGGCATATGCTGGTTTCTTACGTTGTGACGTTTTATAATAAGTTTGAGTTTATTCCCTCATTGGTGAGTAGTATTGAGGCTCAAAAGGGAAATTTTGAAAAAGAGCTTGTTATTGCTGATGATTGCTCTTTGCCAGATGAGCTAGCCCAATTAAATGAGTTTGTTGCTACTTTTAATAACTTTCCTATTAAAGTTATTCCTTCTTCGGAAAACACAGGCCCCGCGCAATGTTTTAACCGAGGCTTAGAAGCTGTTTCGGGTGAAGTTGTTGTTGGGATTGATGCTGATGATGTTTTTTCGCCTAATGCGACAAGTTATTATCTTGAACAAATGAAAACTCATTCAGCTGATTTTATTTATGGGCGCCGACGGCAACGTAATCACAAAAAAAATGAAAAAACAGACTTTGAGGTAATTGATGATCCTTTGGCATATGTGATTAAGAACAATATTGTCCATATGTGTTTTGCCGCCAAGACCAGTTTGCTGCGTCAAGTTGGCGGCGCTGACCCTCGGTTGTTTATTCAAGATCAATCCCTTCCGTTAAGACTGGCATCAGGTGCGAAACGTATGGTGCGCTCTGAAGTGGTTACCGTTTTTGTGAATAGTGATGAAGATGGTTTGTCGAAAAATGTTGCTCAACAACATTATGATCGTTTTTGGATGGTGATGAATTTTTTAGATGATAATAAAAATCTGTCTCATTCGGTTCTATCCGATTTAAAAGATCTTGCTCGCTCATCACTTTGGAAAATGGATCGCGATCAGGGACGTTTTAAACTGACGTCCTCTCATTTTTGGACCTATATAATTGGGCGTTTGTTTGGGGTGGGGCCTTCATTTGAGCAATTAAAGGGTGCGGCTGATAAGTTATTTGCTAGCGCCGATGTGCACCGTGTTGAAATTTGATGTTTTACTCAATATGGACAAGTCTGTTTTAGGGAGGATAAGGGAAAGTTTGTGAGAAAAAAAATAGCAATCATTTTGCCTTATCGAGCAAACTTTAATCCAGAAACGGCGGGCGGATTAGAGATTGGGGTGTATTATCAAAATAAGGCCAGCTCTTTTCTAGATGGGATTACCGTTTATGGTGGGCCGCAAGCGGCGCCTTATAAAGAGGTTCCCTATCATTCTGTTGGGCTTGGTGCTTATCGCTTATTTGGAAAAAATGGTGGTTTGTCTCGAGCTTTGAACCATTTGTGGCAGTCTGATATGCCGGATATGTTTGAAGTACATAATCGGGCCACCGTGTTTATGAATTTGGTTTCCCTCTTGCCTGAGGTTCCCTCTGTCCTTTATTTGCATAACGTACCGCAAACGATCAAGGGATTGAAAACAGCCTCTGAACGGGCTCGTGTTTTAGAAAAAGCAAGCGCGATTATTTGTTGTAGTTCATGGGTGAAGACGCGATTTTGTGAAGGGCTTTCCGGAGATTTTTCGAAACTTCATGTTGTGGTTAATGGCGTGCCGCGACCATGGGAGAAAAAACCCAAAAAAGAGAAGATGGTTTTGTTTCCTAATCGCTTAATCACGGATAAGGGGACAGAACTTTTTGCTGAGGCGCTTTCAACTGTTTTACCTCGTTACCCAGATTGGAAATGTTTGTTCGTTGGGGCTGGTGATGAGGATGTGCTTGAAAGACTTGATCAGATTTTAAAACCACTTGGGGGAAGAGCCGAAGTTCAAGGGCTAAAGCCTTATGATGAAATTTTAGATTTGTTTGCCTCTTCTTCTATTATTGGTGTCCCGGTTTTTTGCGATGAGGCTTTTGGGCGAACGGCTGCTGAAGCCTTGGCGGCTGGCGCGGCGTTGATTGCAACGAACAAAGGCGGCTTGGATGATATTTTGCAGCGCGCTGGGCTTCGTGTTGACTATACGGTTGAGAGCATGATCGAGGCTTTAGAAAAGCTCATTGGAAATGAAGAGTTGTTACTACAAGAGCAAGAAAAATCTTGGACTAATTTTGATTATAGTGTTGAGCAATCAGCTGATCAGCTTGAAGCAGTGCGTGAAAAGCTTTTCTTCTAGGGTAATTTGATTAGAAAGTTATCTAACTTTCTAGAATAAACAATTGATTTTGTATGTGTTTCAATTTATGGCACCTATAATTTTAAATCTTTGATTTTTAGCATTTTTATAAATGGGGGATGAGTTATGGATTTTTTATTTTCTGCTGAGGGGCTATTTACGCTCTTTATGCTTGTGATGCTGCAAGCTGTGCTTGGCTTTGATAATTTGCTTTATATTTCGATTGAGTCAAAACGCGTTGAAGAAAGCAAGCGGGCTTTTGTTCGCCGTCTTGGGGTTGGCTTGGCGATTATTTTGCGGATTGTTTTGTTGTTTGTCATCCTCAAAGCTGTGAAAGCTTTGCAAGGTACGATCTTTAGTTTTGATATTCCTGATATTGCTAAGGGAGCGATTAGTGGTCATTCGTTGATTGTGCTCTTTGGTGGTGCATTTATTATTTACACTGCGATTAAAGAGATTACACATTTATTAGTTGTTAAAAATTTAGAAGATGAGAATGGGGGGCCAAGTCGCTCTGTTGCGAAATCGGTTTTCTTAATTGTTTTAATGAACCTGGTATTTTCTTTTGATTCAATTTTATCTGCAATGGCGCTGACCGATAGTTTCTGGATTATGGCGACTGCTATTGTGATTTCTGGTGTCTTGATGATTTGGTTGGCTGACCATGTGGCTGTGTTCCTAGAAAAGAACCGGATGTATGAAGTGCTTGGTTTATTTATCCTCTTTATTGTGGGTATTCTGCTTGTTAGTGAAGGTGGGCATTTATCGCATCTTGAATTCTTTGGCCATCCAGTTGAGGCGATGTCTAAATCTACCTTTTACTTTGTTCTCTTTGTTCTTGTGGTTGTTGATGTGGTGCAGGGGCAATATCAGAAGAAACTTATGCAGGCTGAAGCTGCGAGACAATCTAAGGTGGTTTGAAGTCAGTTTTATTGAAGCTTTTTGGTTTTATGGCCGATGTAAAAAGGCACGGAAATTTCTTTCCGTGCCTTTTTTTGGAGAAATAAAAAAAGCGTATTGGGGATTACAAACTTTCTTTAAAGAGCTCTTACTTCGATTAGGAATTCAGCGACGCGTTCTTTTAGATTTTCAGCGTTGCCAGATAAATCTGTTGCGGCGCTTTCCACTGAATTTGCCACTTGGCCTGATTGTGATGAGGCTTCTGAAACGCCTTCAATATTTTGAGCGACTTGTTGTGTAGCTGCTGACTGTTCTTCAACCGCTGCTGCGATGGTTGATGAAATTTCAGCAATTTCTGAGATAATTTTTTTAATGGCGCCCATTGATTCAACAGTTGATTCTGTTGAGTTTTGGATTTCATCAATTTGTTGCGCGATGTCTTGAGTTGCTTTTGATGTTTGAGAGGCGAGCTCTTTTACCTCTGAAGCTACAACGGCAAAGCCTTTACCTGATTCACCGGCTCTGGCCGCTTCAATCGTCGCATTAAGGGCAAGGAGATTGGTTTGGTCGGCAATTTCTTGAATGATGTTGACGACTTCACCAATTTTTACGGCCGCATGGCTCATACCGTTGATGAGGCCATCGGAATGTTCAGCTGCTTCAACTGCATCGTTAGCAACTTTCGTTGAGGAAGCGACTTGAGTTGAAATTTCGGTAATAGCGTTTGATAGCTCTGAAGAGGCGGTCGAGACACCAGCGGCTTGAGCGTTTGTTTCTTCTGCTGCAGCTGAAAGGGTAGTGGCATTTTCGCGCATATTCCCTGCTGAAGCTAGAACTTGCTCAACGACAGTGGCGACGTTTTCTTCAAATGTATCTGCGAGTTTCACTTGGTTGGTTGCAACTGTCCAAGTGAGCATTGGTCCCACATAGGTTCCATCATCATCAATAATCGCAGAGGCTGATAAATCTAAAGTTTCAGGGCCTAATTTGATTTTTGTACGATATGGTAGGTTCTCTGGTGAAGACAGGAGGTTGCGTTGATGAGCTGGGTTTTTGTGGAACGTGTCAATACAGGTGCCCTTTAACTTATCTACCGGGACGGGTAATAAGCTTTGTAAGGGACGCAATGTGTTTAATGAAGTTTCATTGATGAGTTCAATTTCAAGTGTGTCTTTATTGGCGAACATAACATTTACGGGCATTTTATTGATCATTTGCTCGCGTAATTTGTTTTCTTTTTCAGCCATGACTTTGTCGGTTACGACGGACCAAGAAAGCACTGGGCCAACATATTTTCCATTTTCATAAATGGCTTCAACATGAAGGTCTAAATATTCCTCGCCTACTTGAATTTGAGCGGTGTGAGGAAGATTATTTGGATTTTTAAGCAACTCTCTTTGATGTTTTGGGTTTTTATGAAAAATATCGATGGACTGACCTAATATGTTATCAGCTTTACAGGGGAGAACATGCTCAATTTTTTTAAGGTTCTCAATAGTCGATTTATTGACATATATAATTTTGAAATCTTCCAGTTCGCATCTCATAACAGATAATGGGAGTGTTTCGACAATGGCTTCAAATATTTTATTTGAATTCCCTTTGAATTTTGCTGACAAAGATTTCATTGTTAGGCTTCCTTATATATCTATGAAATGCTTTTAGGTAAGACGCTCTAATATGTTTTTTACCTTGGATTGATAAGCGTGTTTTCTATTTTTAAGTGGTGAATGGTTTTGAATAACTTTTAAATTTTACGGTTAATTTTTTACTAACAAATACAACTTTAAGTTTAGTTTTTCTTATTTGTTTCTCTTATTAGATGTTTTTCACCCGTTTTTTTATCAGACAACCTGTATTTGTGTTTCTTTTTTACATCACTGTTGCTTCTGTCATACATTTTCCACAGACTGGCCTTTTTGTTGCCCTCTAGTTTATTGATGTTGTCCCAAGCGTAAAAAGTTTCTTTTAGGAGAGAAGCCATGAAGCCCAAGGGCGACCAGTTTTTATCGGCAAAGCAAGAAAAAAGGGATGTTTTGAATAAGCAAAAGAGTTCATGTGATTTTGATGTTCACTGGAGTAAGGCAAAAAATGGGGTACGTGCAAAAAGTTTGTTACAAGATGCGTTTTATCCGGGAAGTTTTCTTTTAGGGCGTCAACATATTCTGCCTCAAGCTGCAGGTGATGTGATGGAAATAGGGGTTGGGCGTGGGCGAAATTTACCTCTTTATAAATCGCATAAGGTGCGTTCCTATATTGGTGTCGATCACTCTCCTAATGTTCGGCAAATTTGCGAAATGGCTGAAAGAGTTGACTTTCCGGTTGAGGTGGTTGCTTCTTTACCCGAGGCGCTGTCTTTGCCAAGTGAAAGCATGGACTGTGTTGTGAGCACTTATACTCTTTGCTCTGTCAAACATCCGCAGAAAGTGATGAGTGAAATATGGCGTGTTTTAAAACCTGGTGGCCTATTACTGTTTTGTGAGCAAGGGCGTCATCCGTCTCGTCATGTTGCTTTTATGCAGGATAAATTAACACCATTTTGGCGCCGAATTGCTTTTGGTCGTTCGTTAAACCGAAATATGTTTCGGCTTATTTCTGGGGCTGGCTTTAAAATGGATTTTTTTGAGATGGATCGCTTCCCTCTAAAGCCGTTAATTTTAGGCTATCATTATGCAGGAGTTGCCGTGAAAGCATGAATACGGATTTTTGCAGTTGAGTTGGGTTAAAGATAAAACTTCAATCGGCTAAGTTTATTTCGTATCCGTCTCTGTTTTTCTTTTTAAAATTGATTTTGGGTTTTTCGCTATTTCAGAGAGTGATTTTACAGCGGTTTTAAGAGCTGGACGTGTGCGTTTTAAATATGCTTCTTCATAAATACGCCCCTTTAGACTTGTGCTGTAGGCAAAGTCGTAGACGGGAACTGATTGTTCTGTCCATTCATATTTATAGGTGTCACCTGGGGCGAAGAGGTCGATTATTTTAACGCCCTTTTCTATTAAAGCTGCAATTGTATCTTGCATTTGTAGGCTGCCAGGGCTGTGGGCAATGTAAGTTGGATCATAAACGCCTAAATGAGCACCATAATAATCTTTGACTAAAATTCCGATCTCTATGGCAGCCGGGTGATTGTCAACACAAAGTTCTGAGACTTTGATATTAGCGGAATGTTGGCTTTCTTTAGTGCTTGCATCAAAGAATTTGTCTATGAGCGTGGTGCTGAAAGCTGGTGAAAATGTTTTGGTGGCTTTCAACCAATCTCGTTTTAGATTGATGGCATGATTGGCAGCTCTATTTGCTTCTTTACCTTCATCAAAGATGTTGAATGTTAGAGGGCCCTTTTCTTCCAATTTTCGTCTATGGCGTCTCTTTGCTTTGCGACTGCGCTGGGAATATCTTTTATTAAACTCAGTGAAATTTTCATCTCCTCTCACTTCAATATAAGGCGCTGCCAATTCTTCAAGAATGGTTGCGTTGTACATTTCTAGTAAGGGGGTGATGGCCGCATCAAAACGGGTTTTTCTTAAATGAAATAGATCAGGCTTTATTGTTTCATTTAAATAGTTAAAGCCGGCTTTTAACCACTGAAGGTTCTGTGGATTTTCTTTGATGAGGATGTCACCATATTGGCTCACCGGTTCGCCAATCCATTTTAACAATTTTAGTCCAAATTTCTTTTCAAGAATTAGGGGGGCTATAAGGACGAGTTCATCTTCTATACGGCCAGTTAATATAACCATGTTTCTTGGGCTGAATTCAAACTGGTTGATCCAATGCCAGATCCAATTATAGGTTTGAAAGAGTTGCGTGCCAGTGCCGTGAGCTTCAAATAGCTTGTTCCAATCGTCCTTTAGCTGGTCGAATTCTTTGGCTGTTTGTATGATGGAAAAAGTAGGTATGGTTATGTCATCTGAAATGGTTGTCTCGATGGTTGCTGATAATTCAGCCTCATCAATTGGCGATATATCGGCCTCTTTTTCTGGCGATTGATCGCTTGGGGACGTCATAACTTATTTACTCCATACATACTTATTGGATGGCTATATACTAATTAACCTCATAAAAAGTCCAGCCTCTTTCCTATTTTAAGGGAGACGTGGGTTTTCTTCAACTTAAGGGTGAATTTTCATTGCCAATTAAGAGTATGACTTGGAAAGAATAAGATTTTGTTTATTTATGTGTCTACGGCCTAAGTTTTGCTCTGTCTATTCAAGATATGACGCTTGAATAGAAGTCAATTTCATAGGGGCTCATCAGCGTGAATTGTTCAATATTGCTGCTTGGTGGCATAAACTCTTGAAATGATTGGTAGTTTGACATGACATTCTTATAGGCATTGTCAATAATTACCAGATAGATTTGTCTTGGCATTTGGCCAAAAGACTGGTTTAAATTTTCCATAATTTGCGCTAGCCAACTGGCTGATTGCGGCTTGAACATATGAACAACTAACGGGGTTTGAGGCCACTCAACTAGGCGAAAATCACTGGTTATGAGGTCTACTGTTCGTTGCTTCATAAATGTTCTCGGGTATTGAGCAATGTTCATTGTTGCATCATCTGCCCATTTACCACGAGATTCGATGCCATAAATGGCTCTAAAGTCTCGGTGAGAGGCTAAGAGTACTGTGCGGCCGTGGCCTGCTTCTGGGTCAACAAATACATAATGACGAAAACTTGCTCCTTCTTGGTAAGAAGCAAGACAGTCTAGAGACCAGTCAACCAAACGCGTTGGGGCACAAGGGGCAGCTTCTTCTCGCTCTCTTAATGTTTGAGAGCGGGCCATAGTGCGATATTTTGCTAATGGATTGAAGAGGCGTTGCTCAATTTCACGATCATATCGCCGTTGGTGCCAGGATAAAAAGAGATTGCGTCGCATGAAATCCCAACTTTTTAAATCAAGTTGAGTGCTCACTTTTTTCAACTGCTCTCTTAAAAATTCAATGATTTTTTCTAGCTTGGCATCTGGATTTAAGCGTTCGTGCCGTTTGGTGAGAGCTTTTGTGTGAATTTCGCTGAGTTGTTTTGCTTGTTTTTCATCGCTTTCTGAAATTTCAATTTCTTCTTCAATCTCGTTTATTGCTCCAATTTCATCTTCATTGATATTGGCAAGAGCGGCAGCGATTTCATAGCGATGTTTCTCAAGACGTCTTAAGTTTCTTGCAATGGCAATGTCTTCTTCTTTGATGAAGTCTTCATTGATGCCAGGTTTGTTTGGGTCAATGAGGCCAATTAGGTCTTCATCTTCATTGGGCGGTGTAAGGCTGTTTTCAACATCTGGAGTTTCGGACGCAGTTAAGGTTTGATCACCATCTCTGGTGTCTTGTTGCTCCTCAGCTAATAAATCGAGGTTTTCAGCTTCCATTTTTACGGTGTTCATGTACCGTTTGCTCCAAAAAGAGTTTTATCTGAGTTCCATTGCAGTGACTGGCAGACACTAAACCGAAGCGAATCACTTTGAGATTTCATGTATTGTCCCTGAAAGTTTTGCTGAAGAACAGAGGTGGAGTGATGGTTTTTTTATTTTTCCCTTGAAAAGATAAAGTCTGAAAGGTCGGGGGCAAATAGATGTTGCAATTTTGGCGCTAAAACGTTTGAAAACAGTGTTTTATTGACAAATGCTTCGTTTGTTTGAGAGATCAAACTAATGGAAAGCGCCAAATTTTTATAGCTTCACCA
Organism: Hyphomicrobiales bacterium; assembly: GCA_017640685.1. Lineage (GTDB taxonomy): Bacteria > Pseudomonadota > Alphaproteobacteria > Rhizobiales > HXMU1428-3 > HXMU1428-3. The sequence continues at coordinate 15,684 of JAEPQF010000015.1, read as the reverse complement.
GCAAGCCAATTTTGCCGTCTGTTGATAGCACTGGCGGTCCACTTTTCTTCTTCAAGAATGCGGGTGGTAATTTCTAGGCAATCTTTGGCGTAGACTTCTTTTTTTGTCTCAAAATTTGTATTGCCGAGCTTTCTGTTTAACTCCGGGGAAATGAGTGTCATGTTGCCTAAGCGATTAACGAACTTTGTTGCACCGCCTGGAAAATCTTTATTTGGTGTTTTCCAGTGATCTAGAAATTTTTTCGGTAAGATGTGTTCTAAATCTGTTTCATTGCTGGTTGCGCTATATCTGGGGGCCTCTTCGTCTGATAGGTTGTTGTTGATCTCAGATAAGATATATCTTGCCAGCACAGTTGATTTGATGGCTTTTTTGGAGAAAGTTGATTGGAACTGATTATCTTGCGGGTAAATATCTTTAAAAAAGAGATTAAAGGCTTCGGCAGCGCTAATATCTTCTTTGAAGTTTTTTGAGTTTTCACGGATTGCGTGGGCTGTTTTTATATAGGTTCTTAGAAGTTCGGCTGTGTTTTTCCCACCAATTGTACTGAAGCGAAACGTGAAATTTTTAATCATCACCAAATAATCATAAAAAAGATGTGGCGTGTTTTCGAGAACTGCGAGAAGCAAGATGTAACATTGCTCAGCGCGGATGATGCTTAGATGATCTAACCTTTTTTTGATGTCATTGGTGTTGTTTATGTCTAACCGTTGCCAGAGGTCATGGTTGCTATCAATAATCGCGCCATAATATTCTGAACTAACTGTTATTTGATCTGAGAAATGGCGGGCGTCATCTGGGGTTTCTATTCGTTTTTTAATGGCGGCAAAAAGCCCAGCACTTGGAATGGCGCCGTTATATGAATTCCAATGATGGCGCAAAAAGCGCATTAGGGAGAAATGGCCGATGTTTTGGCTCATATTTTCCCAATTGCGTTTTACGATGCCTAAATGCTCGCCTGCTTTTGAAAAAATAAAATTCTTAAGTAGATCTGCTTCAGATAGTTCAACCCCTCTATTGTTGAGGGCTTCAAA
>JAEPQF010000015.1:0-14643 GCA_017640685.1 Hyphomicrobiales bacterium | reverse complement strand
AAAAAGAGTGAAGGCTTTTAGGTCATCTTCAACATCAATGCGGATAAGAAAAACTTTTTCACGAAGAGCTGTGATGATGCGGTGAGCAACTGTTTGCAGAGATGGGCCTTCTTTGATGAGACTGCCAATTTGTTTGCACATATACATATAGCAGCGCGCCAACTGCAAATTTGATGGAGAGCAAGTTTCTTCGTCTGCGATGGTTTTTAGGAAATTCGGATCCGTTGCTGCAATAATATGTTGCTCGAAAAAAGCGCGATCATTTAGATTTAAGATAAGGTTGGGTTGTTGGCCATTTAATGTGTAATCAGGGCGATTAAGAAAATCTTGTGATAAAAGATTGGCCAGCTCTGTTTCATCTTCTGATTGCAAGTGCCATTTTAGGGCGCAGATTAGGATTGTTGTTGTGGTTACTCTTTGTTGACCGTCAATTAGGGTGAGGTCTGGGGTTGTTGAATTATCTATAACAACAGAGCCTAAGAAATATTCGTCTGTGCAGCCTTTGAAAGTTTCTTGTATGTCCATCCAAAGATCGGCATAATTTTCTTCATCCCAGGCGTAATTGCGTTGGTATGGGGGGATGACGAGTTTGCCATTGGATCTTAGTAATTCACCAATAGAGGTGATCTGACTGGAAATAGCTGAAGACATGAGATTTGTATTTTACTAAATGAAGTGCAAATTTGTTTTCTTCTATTGGGCCTGTTTTATACTTCGTCGTCAAGTGGTATTCGGGATAATTATTTACTATAAATTTTAAGTCATAAAAATTGGGGGGAGAGTGTTGATGAGTGATGGTTCAATTTTATTTATTGGGGTGTTTGCCGCGTTTTATTTTATGATTTTGCTCGCCTCGCAAATGCGCCTTCGCTCAGGGCCAACATCTTTGTCAGAATTTTTTGTAGCTTCTCGTAATGTTAAACTCCCGGCGGCTATTGCAACTTTGGGGGCCACTGAGATTGGTTTAATTACCATTGCCTATAATGCACAGACAGGGTTTGGCGCTGGGTTTTCCGCGTTTCATATTGGTATTGCTGCTTTTATTGGGTGTTTGTTTGTTGGTTTGACCGGTTTTATTGTTGCGCCTTTACGCCGAACCGGAGTTTTGACGGTTCCTGAATTTTATGAGCAGCGGTTTGGCCGTGATATTCGCCTTTTTGGTGGGATCATTATGGTTTTGGCTGGCGTCCTTAATATGGGATTGTTTTTGAAAGTGGCAGCTCTTTATATTTTGCCTTTATTGCCTGCAGAGATTGGTAGTACTTCAATTGAACTGATTATGGTGGTTCTTATTGCGATTGCAGTTTCTTACACGGCTTTTGGTGGTATGCGAGCAGTGATTGTCACCGATATTATTCAGTTTTGTTTGATGGCAATTGGGCTCATAGGTATTTTAATTTATCTCACTGGAATTGTGCCTCTTTCAGAAGCTGTTGCAACGGTGGAGCGCGTTAAGGGGGATGAAGGTTTTAATCCGATTTTGGCGAAGGATTTTGGTTTTGATTATGTGCTCTGGATGATCATTGTTGCTGGGATTGTGAGCTCAGCTGTTTGGCCAACCGCATTGAGCCGCGCCCTTTGTATTCAAGATGAAAAAACAACAAAAAAGGCTTACCTTATCTCTTCCCTGTTTTTTGCTGGTCGGATGATTTTGCCAGCAATGCTGGGTATTCTGGCTTTCACCTTTTATGCCCGTTCAGGGGCTGATGCTATTAACTTGGTGGGTGATGCGAAATTGGCTGCAACGGCTCAATTTATGGCGGATGTTTTGCCAGCGTGGATTATTGGTTTAACAGCTGTTGTTTTCTTTGCTTCTTTTATGTCGACGCAGGATGGGTATCTGTTTTGTTGGGCCAGTGTTTTGTCCAGAGATATTTTAGGTGTGATCACGGGGAAAATTGACGATGAAGGGTTTCAGAAACGTTGGACGCGGATATTCATTGTTTTAATTGCGCTCTATGAGCTTTATTGGGGGCTCATATATTCTGGCACGGAAGATGTTTGGACATATATTGCTATTACCGGTTCGATTTATTTTTGTTCAGGCATCGTTTTACTAGCCGGAGGGCTTTATTGGAAAGGGGCCACTCGTTTAGGGGCTTGGGGGGCGTTGATCTGTGGGTTTTCAGCTTTATTCGCTTTGGGGCCTATTAAAGAAGCAACAGTGTTTTCTGGTTGGAGTGACGCGCAAATCGGATTTTTCACGATTGGATTGTCTATTTTTGGTTTGATTGCAGGGTCTCTTGTTGAACGAACTTTCTATAAAAAGCCAATTTCTAGCTGAATCATATGAGATTGGGTGTGAAAAAACTTTCTAAGATAGTACGTGTTTTTCCTTAGATTCCTGGTGAAAAGGTGGTTTTAGAGGTTGTTGAGCCACTTTTAAGGCCTGTATCCACTAGAAAATGCATTTTCTTAGCGAATTCCTTTGTGTTTTTTACTTTTTGTCTGCTAAAGGGGTAGACAACTGAAGTTTACCAATAAAATGAAAACGTTAAGGAGAGTTATCATGTCAACAGAAGCAGATCACAAAGCGATCGTAGTATTTAAAGAAGGCACAACATTAAATGTTGAAGGTCGTAAGTACCACATCAATAAACTTGTGAAAGCGGTTCAAGAAGGTGGCAAGGGCGTTCATGTTCAAGACACTGGCGCTAATGGTGGCTCAATTGCGATTGTACCAACTGAAGTTGCTGCTATTCACGTTGAAAAGCTTTAAGTTTTTAACTGAATGAGTGAATGGGGTGAGTTTTATTTCTTAGCCTAGTTTATTCAAAAAAGTCCCCATCAGAACCTGATGGGGACTTTTTTATTGCCTTGAGTATGTCTTTTGCAAAAAATAAAAAAAGGACAGGGGTGTTTAGCCTCTGTCCTTTGTAAAGTTTGCTAAAAACGAAGTTTTATTTTGAGCAGTCGATTGTAACTTCAAATTGTCTGATGTTGTTTGCTTCGTTGCTTTCTGCAATCAGGTTATATGGGTCAACGTGAGCATAGATTGTGACTTTAGTGATGCCATTTGCGCCTGTTACGTTGTCAAACTCTTGAATGCCTGCTTCCTTGATTAGTTTTTGGAATTGAGCTGTTGTTAGAACGCCTGTGCGCGGAGCACCTTGATCACCTTGGAAAGCACGGATTGCTGTGCGTGTATTTGAACCGATAACGCCATCAATGCCTTTAGGGTCGAAACCTAATTTTGAAAGAGCAGTTTGAATGGTTGCAGCGCGATTACGGTTTGTAATTTGTTTTTGAGCTGCTTTTAGCTGACCTTTTGAAATTGATAAGAAGAAACGTCCTTTTTTCAAAACACCTTTCGCGAGTTCAAATGCGAGGCCTTCTTGATCAAGTGGTTTTAGATTCGCTTGCTCTTTGATTTTTGCAATCATGTCGATGTTTTCAGGAACCCAAACAGCTAATAATGAGCGAAATGTTTCTGAAAGACCAAAAGAAGCGGCTTCTGTACCAATGTTTTTAATAGCGATACGGCCTGAGGCTAAAGGTTCGCTTGTTAGGCATGAGCCAGCATAGATTCTACTATCTTTTTCATTGATGATCAGGTCTGGTTGAGCATTGGCTGGGGCTGTGCCCGTTAGGCTTAAAGAGAATAGTAGTGCGCCGAGCAAACCTACTTTTTTCATTGAAAAGTGTTCCTTCGTCATGACACTTTACTCCGTTCTTTCTTTCGTTTCGGTTCAGTTAAAATCTTGTTTTCTAATAGGAAGCTCTTGAACTGTCTTACTCGTTTTTACAAAAATATTCTGATTTTAAGCTTCAAAAAAGCCCCCAGTATAAAATTTGCAAAATTTTTGGCAAAATCCCGTAGAAATCCCCTTAGATTGATCAGTGCCATAATGAGGCCTTTTTTGCAAGTTTTCCATTCCCATTCAATTGGTTATTAACATTGATTAGTATGGAGGTTTGATATTTTAGCCTCACTTTTTTGCTTTTTTGCAACGTCTTGGGAATTTTCAACATATTAAATGGATGTTTGTTGAATATCTTTAATGCTGGGAATTAGATTAGGGACCCAATGTTTGGGGGGGGGATTGTGGCTTTCTTTAAACTTATCTACTTGAAGGCAAGATTGTTTTTAATCTTACCTCATGAGTTCTTTCATAGCTCTTGTAACGCCTCTAACAGTTAGAGGGAACATTTGGTTTTCAAAGGTGTGTTTCACCATTTTAATTGATGGGGTCCAATTCCAATGTTCTTCAGGAATTGGGTTTAACCAGGCTATATGGTCGAAACTATTTATGACACGTCTTAACCAAACTTCGCCAGGTTCGTCATTCATATATTCAACAGACCCACCTGGAATTGTGAGTTCGTAAGGGCTCATTGAAGCATCCCCTACGAATATAACTTTATAATCTTTGTTATATTTATGGAGAATATCATAAACGGGGACACGTTCTTGCCAGCGGCGAGCATTGTTTTGCCAAACAAAATCATAAAGACAATTGTGGAAATAGTAATAATCAAGATGTTTGAATTCTTGATGTGCAGCAGCAAAGAGTTGTTCGACGAGTTTGATGTGCCAATCCATTGATCCGCCGACGTCAAAAAAGACTAATAATTTCACAGCATTGCGTCGCTCTGGGCGATGTTTAACGTCTAGATAGCCTTTTTTAGCAGTGGCCTTAATGGTTTGATCAATATCGAATTCAGTGGCTTCTCCGCTTCTTACATGTTGGCGCAGGCGGCGTAGAGCTACTTTCATATTTCTCGTGCCTAGTTCAATATCAGGATCTAGATCTTTAAATTCTCGTTTGTCCCAAACTTTGATTGCTCTGAAATTTCGGTTGCCTTTTTGGCCTATTCTTATGCCTTCAGGATTGTATCCATAAGCGCCAAAGGGGGAGGTGCCGCCTGTTCCTATCCATTTATTGCCACCTTGGTGTCGTTCTTTTTGTTCTTCGAGCCGTTTTTTCAGCTCTTCCATGATTTTTTCCCAGCCGCCTAAACTTTCTAATTCTTTGCGTTCTTCTTCGCTTAGGTAAAGTTCAGTGAGTGCTTTTAACCATTCTTCCGGGATTTCTTCTGTTGAGAGATCTTCCATTAACTCTAGGCCTTTAAAGCAGTGGCCAAAGACTTGGTCGAATTTATCCAGATGCCGCTCATCTTTGATTAAACTCATGCGGGAAAAGTAATAGAAATCTTCGATTTTTTTATTTGGGATGTCTTTTTTCAAGCCTTCCATAAGGGTGAGATATTCTCGAATTGTCACAGGGAGGTTTGCGGTTTTTAATTCGTAAAAAAACTTTAAAAACATGTGTTTAACTAATTTTCCTATGGAAGGGGTAGGTGATGGTTTGATTGGCAATATACCCTTTCATACTAACATAAGAAACGGTAGGGGGACAATGATTAGAAAGAAAATTAGTAATAATGATAATTTAATGAGTATTCCTTTTTATAGTTTGCTATATTAAGTCTTTAATCAATATTTTCTTATTGTTTCCTTTTTATATTTGAGGAGCAAACTATTTAAAGAAATATTCTTGATAAATATTAATAAAAGGAAGGTGGATATCATGACACGCATGGATAGATCTTCTGGGAGTATTGAGGGGCATTTTCCAGTTTCTGCAAATGCTGAACAACCAAGAATAGTCAAACAGAGTGAGAAACAGGCTTTTTCTGCTAAGCTAAAATTGCTTATTCATCAGGCTCATAATATTAATGAGAGAAGCTGTGCGCTTCATTTAAAATTTGCATTGGCTGCTCTGCAATCTCATTTACCAATTAATGAGCAAGAGCCGTAAGTGGGCCTAAGAAATGCAAGGTTTTTTAAGATCTTATATATTTTTAACCTTGAGTGAGGGGCATTTGTTTTGAGTGAAAGTTTTTAAAATACACTTTCACTCATTATTTTTAAGTTATTGATTTTAATATTCTTTTTAACTTTCGTGCTTGTTATTTTTATTTAAGTTATTCACTAATCTTATCTCATTTTTGCCATTAAAATCTATCAGAGTAAGACGCATTATTAGTCTATATTGGTATTTTTATTGATTAATTTATTGAATTTATTAGTATAAATTCTTTTTTATTGTTTTTTTCGATTTGAGATCTTTGAAGTTTTCTAAGCGGAATTTTAGGCAGCGACTTTTTGATTTGAATTAAGATTTTAAAATTATTGAGCTGTTATTCTTAAATTAATAATCCGTATGCAAACTTTAAGAGATGTTCGCTTTTGGAACATTTCGGCTCATTTGATTGTTTTGCGGTTTTCTTAAAAATCGGGATTTTAAGGTTCTGGGGTTGAGGGGAGTTTTTTGTTTTGAGTAGATACTCTTTTGGGGACTACGGTTGGAGTCTATCTAAAATAAATATACCCGAACGAATTGGTTTTAAAGGGCGCTGTTTTTTCTACAGCCTCTGTTGTCTGCTTGCTTTTTCGCATAGCTCTATCTCACATGCTGCTCCATTTTTTGAAGAATTGTTGAAGCTTGGCGATCAACAGACGCAAGATGGTGCGCTTTCAATAGAAAAAAATAAAGCGTTTAAAAAGCTAAAAAAACAAAAACAACAATTAGAGCGTCCTCCTTCAACTGAGCGAGAAGTTGCACAATCTACAAGAGTGGCTCAATCAGAAAATAAACGCAGAGACGTTAAAAAGAAAAAAACTAAAAAATCTCTCTATGGCCGAGAAGTGTTTATGCGTAACCGGCATGTTGTTACTTTGCTATCTGGCGATGTGGCTGGAACGGATGCTCGGTTTGCAGCGGATATTGCTAATGTCTTAGATAATGAAACTGGTGAGACGCCTATTCGGGTTGTTCCGATGCTTGGGCGAGGTGGGGTTCAAAATGTTAAAGACCTTTTGTTTTTAAAAGGTGTTGATATGGCCATTATTTCTCAAGGGCAATTGGGGTTTTTAGAATTACAAGATCCAGAGTTTTATCAAAATATCCGTCAGAATATTCAATATATTTCAAAGCTTTATAATTCGGAGATGCAGATTTTAGCCAACCGCAGGATTGGAAGTGTTTTAGAGCTTTCTGGTAAGCGAGTTGTGCTTGGTAAAAAGCTTGGCACGACGGATATGGATGCGCGTTATGTGTTTACTCAGTTAGGGATTGATATTGAGGTCGTTAATGTTGATTTTGCTGAGGGATTAGACAGGTTGGAAAATGAGCAAGTTGATGCTATTGTGGTATTTGGAGGTGCGCCTGTTGAAGGATTTAAGGCTTTGCGCACCCCTTCAAAATTTCATTTTTTACCGATTACTCCCCAGACTGTTGGTTTAAATCCTTATTTTAAGATTATAGATGAGTATTTGCCTATTAAGTTAACTGCGAAACAATATCCGAACTTGATAGATAAAAATAAACCAATATCAACAATTTCTTCCAGTGTGGTTTTGGCCATTTATAAATGGAAGCGCAGTCATAAACGATATAAAAAATTGAGCCATTTTGTAGAGGCTTTTTTTACAAGTTTATATAGTTTTGATCAAAGATCGCGCCATCCAAAATGGCAGGAAATAAACATTGATGCGAAAGTCGCTGGGTGGTCCAAATTTGGGGCCGCTTCAGAGTGGTTAAAAAACCGGCGTAAAGAAATCGGGCAAGAAGTTTCTGCTGGTGAGATGAAGATAGCTATGGATGCTTTTGTTCGGCAATATTCTAAAGTTGGTAATGCTGAACAAGTTGGACCTTTGTTGAGGGACGATATTTGGGCATCCATGACCAGAGTATTTGGGCGCTGGTGGGCTGTTGGACAATAAGCTCTTTTGGGATGGGAATAGTAGTGTGAGTAAATTTGGTGGAGATGATGGATCAAATTCAAATGGTCCAAAGAGAGAGCAAGCTTCTGTTGATGGGTTTCGTCTTGATAGTTCGCAATCTTCTTGGTTGATGGACCGCTTAGGGGCACTTGATGAAGAAGATAAGATGAGTTTATCTAGTTCAGCTGCTCAAGTGCAGATGTCAGATAATCATGATGATCGCACTCCTTATCAAAATCAACAACAAGCGCAACGGTTTGAGCAAGAACGACCTGATGGATCTCATCTGAAACCGGTACAACCGCCGCACTCTCAAAACCAAACACCCCCACAGCCTCAGCATACTCAAGCTCCAACGAAGAAAACTTTAGTCGACACTGTTTTACCTCAACCACAGTTAGACCAGCGTTTATCTCAACAAGGAGGTGAGCCAAGGGATATTGATAGTGAGAGTGCACTTTTGCTACGGCAAAAAATTGAAAATTTAGAGCAACAGTTAGCTGAAATTTCTGACCTTACAAGCGAGCAACGGGCGAGATATGTAGAGGAACTTTCTCAACCGCAAGGGCGTGGTCCTGTTGGACCGCCTCATTTGAGAGGTGAGGATATTTTTGAGGATCAGGCAGGGTTTGTTGAAGATGCTTCTTATCAAAACCAGCATCCCCCTCATGGTCAGCACCAACCACAAGGAGCTCCAGTTAATCGAGGTTTAGATTCTCATTATGCGTCTCGGGCTGATCAAGTTCAATTTTCTTCTCCTCATGAAGGACATTTACCTGTTCGTCATGTCGACGAGTATGGTGATGAAGTCAATGAGCAAGATTATGGTCATGAACCTGTTGCTATGGAACCAGATTATTCAGATCAACCGCACCATGCTTCTGGTGTTCCGCATCAAGGTGGGACAAATTATCCTGCTGAGGATCAAGGTTATTTTGAACAAGTTGCCTCACATGAAACTTATGTTGCAAATCAGATAGCTCCGTCTCAGGAAGTGCGGCATGTGGAAGCATCTCATAGACAGGCTGGGCACCCTCATATGCATCACCAACATGGTGGGCAGGTGCAGCAATCGCAACAGCAACAAGAATATTCTGAACTTCCGCAATTTTTAGCACCGGTACAACAAGAGAAAAAGGGACGGCCGGCTTATGTGGCTGTGTTTGGTTCTGTAGTGGCTTTGTTGATCGCGGGGGGTGTTGCCTACACGTACTTAAATGGCGGTGTGAGTGATGTTGTTAAAAGTGATCTATCAAGTTCTGGATTTAAAGAACCATCTAAATTATCTGATGCGGGTGAGCAAGCTGAACAACCGACTTTAAAAGAAGAAGAGGTGGCTAGCGTTGCACCAGAGGTTAATATCAATCAACGTTTTTCTGTAGCTTCTATTGCTGGTACGGCAGGGCAGAATGTGCCGTTTAAAATTCAATTGCCGAATGATAAGCGTTTGTCTTCTGCGTTTTTGGTTGTGCGGAATTTGCCTGATTGGGCGAAGCTTAACTATGGGCGGCAGATGAATGGTTTATGGATGGTTTCGGTTTCTCAAGTGAATGATCTTGAGATGATTGTTCCTGAAGATCAGCCAGGGAAATTTGCTTTTGAAATTGATTTGGTGGTTAATGCTGGTGATGCGCCTGTGACAAAAAAGGTGCAAGCAGACATTGCGCCTTATAAAGCGCCAGAGCCGAAACGAGAAGACCAACCTGAAGTGGCGTCACCTCCTAGTGAAGAAAAACAACAAGTTGCTTCTGTAGAAACAGAGACAGAGAATTCTGACCTTATTAAACAACCGGGAGTTGGCGCAAAACAAGGTACTTTGATTATTGACCAGGCTTTGGAAGAAAAATGGTTAGAGCGGGGAACACGGCTTCTTCGGGCTGGTGATGTTTCTGCTGCAAGGCTCGCTTTTTCTCATTTGGCTGAGCAGGGAAGTGGCCGAGCTGCACTTGCAATGGGGATGACATTTGACCCTAATCAACCGAGTGCTCGTGTGGTTTCTGGTATTAAGCTTGATAAGGACCGTGCTCGTTTTTGGTATCAGCGCGCTTTATCTCTTGGTCATGAAGGGGCGCGAGATCCATTGCGCCAGTTAGATCGTAAGTAAGGTAATTTTCGTTCCTGTATCAGAGTATTATGATTTTGATGAATTCGTCAGGCTTGTGCTTACGATCTTTGCAAAAGATGTTTTCTTAGCTACTGTATAAGGGATTGGCCGTGTTATTTCTTGCGCGCTGATGCCTATGCGTATGGTGAGAGCGCCGTTTATCATTCCTTCCCCTAATTTTTTTGAAAGTTTCGCGGCGATGCTGCTACCAATGAGCGGTTGCAATAAATCGCTGGTCATTGCTAAACCGCCTGACAATGCTAAATGTGCTAAAATGTTGCGCCCTAGCCGGGTTAATCCCCAGAGCCCTGGCCTTACTCCATAAATGGTTGCGATTTTTCTTATCATATTTAAATTTAATAGAGTGACAGCGGCCATATCTATAAAAGGGCCAGGGGCAACAGCTGTGATTACCGAGACTTTTTTTGCCGTTTCCGAAATGACCTTTTGAGCTTCTTTGTCAAGGGGGGCACCGATTTCTGTATCGATAAGTTCGATAAGTTCGCGGCCATCCATAATTTCTTGTTCTTGGTCTTTTAAGGATTTGAGAAGCCATTCTCTTTTGGGAGTAAACTCATAAAGAGTTTTGATTTGGCGTGAATATTTTTTGGCTGGTTTTAATTGATTGTCTTGATGAATTTGCCGGCCAGCTGTTTTCAAAGATCCAAGTTTTTTCAGTTTTGAGAGGCTAACTATTTCTTTCACTATGATGACTATGAGGGATAAGACAAGCAGTGCTGTTAGGCTGATAGCTAACCAACCGATGATGTCTGGTCTTTCATATAATTGTTCTATTGAAGTTATGAGAGTTGTTGTTAGCCAGAGGGTAAAAAGCCCTAAAATGGATGAAAATAATAAGAGCCCCCAGGAGAGGAATTTAGAGTTTACGGTTTTCCCAGCTCTTGTTTCCGGGGATGTATCAATTGGTTTGCTCTTTGAGCTTTTTAATTCTTCTTCATCAGCCAATTGCGCGTTCAAATTTGGCTCTTCTTTTATATTGAGGGCTTGATCTTCAAGGTCAAAAATTCTTGGTTTTTTATTTTTTCTGTTGCTCTGGGTCATTTTAACTTATCTCCAATGAGCATATTTAGCGCACGGTCTAGTCGAATGTGTGGCATTTTGTTTGGGGTGTTTTCATCTATCAAAGGGGGTGCGAAGTTGATGATTTCAATCGCCTCATTTGTATTGCTTCCGGTATGGTCTTCATTTTGAGTTGAGTTTAACGCCATTGATAAGTCTTCTTCTAACTCGCCAGGAAAGAGGATGGCTTCGGTTTTTCCATCAAAAATTTTCCCGTGAAAATTGGTTCCTGTTTGAGGTGTTCCAGCCAAAGCATCATAAGTTTCTCCATCTTGCTCAATGGTGACTTCTCGGGTTGAGCGCAATGAGGCCAGGGCCTGGACCTTAATTTCGGCGCCACTTAGTTCAGCTTTTTCAATTGCGCCTTTGGTGATTTGGCTGAGCAGGTTTTGCAAGTGATCGTGATTGTGATGATGAAAGTGATCAGCTTTAGTGGCAGCAAAGACAAGGCGATCGATTTTTTTATTCCAAATTGAGGTGAGCCAATGAGATGCACCAGGTGAGAAGCTTTTTAAAATATCACTGAGTGAATTTTGCAGATGAGTGATGTGTGATGTGCCTGCATTTAAATTTGAAAGCACATCAACAAGCACAATTTGGCGGTCTAGCCTGGTGAAGAATTGGCGATAAAAGGGGCGAATAATCAATGACTTATAAGCTTCAAAGCGACGCTCCATTAAACTTGCTAATGAATTATTATTGTCTGAAATGTTATCAATTTTTAAGGGCGCGAATGTGAGAGCCGGTGAGTTTTTTAAATCTCCTGGAATTAAAAAACGGCCAGGGGGAAAGGTTGGGAGATCTGGTTCGTTTTCTCTTGTTTGATTTAAAAAATCTGTAAAGCTATCTGCAAGTTCTTTGGCTGTGGCTTCATCTTGAAGAGCGTTAGGATTTATATTGTTTGTTTTTTCTAGCCAAGTTTTTGCGAAGCTTTTGGCATGAGGCTGTTTGGCAAACTCAAAAGCTTCTTTTGACCAGGTTCGATAATCTTTATCAAGTAAAGGCAGGTCAAGAAGCCATTCACCTGGATAGTCGATGATGTCAATATGGAGTTTGCTTTGTCCTAAGTGGCGCGAGATGAAGTGATCACTTTGATAAATGATTGTGAGGCGCAATTGTGAGATGAAGCGGGTGCCTTCAGGCCAACTGGTGGGTGAACTCGTTAATGTTTTAAGATTGCCTTCATAGTCAAAACGGGGGAGAAGATCATCTGGATGAGGCTCAAGGTAAACATCAATGATGCGGCCGGAGCGAAGAGGTTCGAAGAATGGCAAGTGTTTGCGCTCAAGTAAATGATAGATGAGGCTGGTGATGAACACCGTTTTACCTGAGCGGGACAACCCAGTGACGCCAAGTTTTAAGCTTGGCTCAACAAGGTTTTGGGCATAGTTGAAGATATTTAATGCTGCATCTATGCCTTGATCTGTCCAATTGGTCATTTTAGTGCTCCTTCAGGTTGCCCACAAGCAACCGTCGCAATGGTGCTCCTTCAGGTTGCCCACTTCTAATGTGCCTTTAGGTTGTCTTTAATTTGCTTCAGATGTCCATCATGCATCCGCCACAAGCAACCTGCACCAACTACTGTCGCGAATGTCTTAAGTGCCACTCTGTTTAGGTGCTTTTAATTTTCCTATTTTGGGGGAGCACATAGCTAATCAACCTCTAGAGATGAAACTTAGTTTTTCAAAAAGACTGACATCTTGCTCATTTTTCAAGAGCGCGCCATAGAGGGGAGGAATTAATTTTCTTTGATTATTTTCTCGCAATGCAGCTGGGTCGATATCTTCATTTAAGAGAAGTTTGATCCAATCTAAAAGCTCAGAGGTTGAAGGTTTTTTCTTAATGGCGTTTTGATCGCGTATTTCATAAAATACATTCAATGCTGTTTTTAGCAATTCTGATTTTAGATCAGGGTAATGAACTTCGACGATGTCTGCCATCACTTCAGGTTCTGGGAATTGAATGTAATGGAAGAAACAACGACGCAAGAAAGCGTCTGGTAATTCTTTTTCATTATTAGATGTGATGATGATGATAGGGCGGTGTTTGGCTTTGATTGTTTCGCCGGTTTCGTAAACGAAAAATTCCATGCGGTCTAATTCTTGTAAGAGATCGTTGGGGAATTCAATATCTGCTTTATCAATTTCATCAATGAGAAGAATGGGGCGTTTTTCAGAGGTGAAAGCTTCCCATAATTTTCCCTTTTTGATGTAGTTGGCAATGTCCTTGGCGCTTTCTTCACCCAATTGGCCGTCCCGTAAGCGACCAACTGCGTCATATTCATAAAGACCTTGGTGTGCTTTTGTTGTGGATTTGATGTGCCATTCAATTAATGGGGCGTCTAATGCTTTGGCAACTTCTATGGCTAGAACTGTTTTGCCGGTACCAGGTTCCCCTTTAATTAGTAGGGGGCGTTCTAGTGTGATTGCTGCATTGACGGCAAGAGTTAGATCATCTCCTGCAACATAATTTTCTGTACCTTGAAAGCGCACGCTTAAACCTCATTATTTGTAAAAATTTGAAAGAACATTAGGTCTAAAGGCGTTCTCAATCAAGGGGGAGAATGCTTCTTTTCTGCTTTAGCTTTCTAGAGCCGTGAAGGCAAAAAATTCCTTTGTTTTATTAGGTAATTTTTGCCGCGCTATAGGTATTTCTTTCCGTTTTTTCTCTCTTTAAAAGAAGTGTTTCTTGTTAAGCTCTTGTAATTTAATGATAAAATAAGTGGCACCGGAATTGCTACACATATCATGAGAATTTTTAAGTTTGCCGTTTCATGGGGGAATTTAAGGGCTAACCGCTCCTCTTCAAGCAAACTCAATTCATTGGCAACTATTTATTAGGGCATGGTGGGTGCCTTTTTAAAAGGAGAGAGTTTTATGGGTATTTTTGGTGCGATTACAACAGCTGTGACAGGACTTCAGGCGCAATCTACGGCGCTTGAGCATATTTCTAATAATATTGCGAACTCGCAAACCACTGGTTTTAAGAGAACTGAGACCAGTTTTGTTGATCTTGTGCCCGATAGCCCAGCGAAAGCTCAGGCTCTTGGTGTTGTAAATGCGAACTCTCGTGCAACGAACTCGGTTCAAGGTGATGTCTCAATTTCCGATACAGAAACATCGATTGCGATTAATGGTGAAGGTTACTTTATTGTTGGCGAATCCATTGGTGTGACTGACGGGAATATCGTTTTTAATAATGAAGACCTTTACACACGTCGTGGTGATTTTGAATTGGACCGACATGGTTACCTGGTGAATGGGGGTGGTTATTACCTAAAAGGCCTTCCGATTGACCCAGAGACAGGAAACCCGGCAGGTAGTTCTCCTGAAATTATTACAGTATCGAATGACTTTTTGGCAGCTAAAGAAACGACGCTTATTGATTATCGCACAAACCTTGCGTCTTACCCACGAACCACTGCTTCAGATGAAAATGTTCCAGGGTCGGAGCTTTTGAACCCCGCGGATTTTGCTAATAACCCTTTGACTGGCAATAATGAATTTGTTCAAGGTGTGAATTCAACACTATTTGTTGAAAATTCTATTTCCGGTGGTGCGGTGACCGCGTTTGACGCGGGTGGTAATTCGGCAAACATTCAATTGCGCTGGGCAAAGGTTGATAGCACATCTTTTATTGATGCGTCTCAACAAGGTACAGCAGTTGCTGGACTTTCAGGCTCTGGTGACCTTCTAACAGACACTGCATTGAGTGCAAGTGAAACGCTTAC
>JAEPQF010000159.1 GCA_017640685.1 Hyphomicrobiales bacterium | reverse complement strand
GATACATCGTAATGTTTGGCAAAGAATTCATATTCATCTTTTAAAAGCTCTTTGATTTCATCTTTTGTCCAAACATAAAATTTGCCTTCAGTTCCTTCACTATCTGCATCTTGAGATGTGGCGAAAGCGCCTTCAGAAGTGAGCATGTCTGTTTCGAGCCAGGCGATAATTTCTTCTATTCTTTGTTTTAGGAGAGGTGATTTTTTTTCTTTATATAGATTGATGGCAAGCTCAAGCATCAAGGCATTATCGGAAAGCATTTTTTCAAAATGAGGGACAAGCCATTTTTCGTCGGTAGCGTAACGGGCAAGACCACCACCTAAATGATCATAGATGCCGCCTTGAAAAACTGAACGCAACAAAGCTTCAACGGCAGTTTTTGCTCTTTCTTGATTAAACCTTTGGCTGATGCGCCATAGTAAATTAAAGATGGGGTATTGGGGAAATTTAGGAGCGCCTCTTAAGCCGCCATGTTTGCCATCCATCATATCACCCAAGCGCTGATTGATGTTGAGAAGGATGTCATCTGAAATGTCTGGTCCCATCATTTTGGGGCGCTCGGCGGCGATGAGTTGGGTGAGACTTTCTGAATTTTGCTTTACGGCCTCTTTATCCTTTAGAAAGATGGTTTCAGCAAATTCAAGAGCTTGTTTGAAAGAAGGGCGCCCTTCACCAGCGATTTTTGGAAAATAAGTACCGCCCCAATAAGGTTTGCCTTCTGGGGTTAAAAACATTGTTAGTGGCCAGCCGGTTTGTTCGCCAAGTTCTGATAGTGCGCTCATATAGATATGGTCAATGTCAGGCCGTTCTTCTCTGTCGACTTTTATATTGATGAATTTTTCATTCATCATGTCTGCTGTCTCGTCATCTGCGAAACTTTCATCTGCCATGACGTGACACCAATGGCAGGCAGCATAACCAATAGATATCAGAATGGGTTTATTTGTGTTTTTTGCTTCGATTAAAGCTTCTTCACTCCATGGCCACCAATGAACAGGGTTTTCTTTATGTGCGAGTAAATAAGGACTGGTTTCTTTTGCGAGCTGGTTTAGTGGCGTTTTGAGTGACATGGTGCATGAAACCTTTAATTAATGGCTGGTTTAAATTTTTATAGTACTAGATTGCTTAATAGTGAAATGAAAGATATGAAGTGTTGAAGCTACTCTAGTTTAGAATGTTTTTAAATTAGACTTTCGTGGCTTAGCGTTTAAATGTTTTGAATATTGGGTGGCTCGATGAGTTTGGAAACTATATATGCTTTATCTAGCGGCGCTGGGCCAACTGGTGTTGCTGTTATTCGTGTTTCTGGACCTGAAGCGCAGAATATTACCACATCCCTTTGTGGTAAACTTCCTAAGGACCGCGTGGCCCAATTAAGTCGCTTGATTGATCGGTCTGATAATTCAATTCTTGATGAAGCTTTGGTGCTTTTTTTCAAAGGGCCTAGAAGTTTTACTGGTGAGGATGTTGTTGAGTTTCACATTCATGGGGGGCGTGCTGTTATCAGTTCTCTTTTGAATAAACTTAGTACTTTTCCTAATTGCCGGATGGCTGAGCGAGGTGAGTTTTCTCGTCGTGGGTTTGAAAATGGCAAGCTTGATCTGATTGAGGTGGAAGGCTTAGCAGATCTAATCGCGGCAGATACTTTGGGGCAGAAGTCTCAGGCGCTCAGCCAACTTGGGGGAGAGACATCTAAGCTTTATGAAGGGTGGCGTTCAGATTTGATCTATGCGATTGCGTTGGTTGAATCTGCGCTTGATTTTTCTGATGAAGCCGATGTGCCTGAAGACATCGCAGGTGAAGCCCTTCCGACTGTTCAAACTCTTTATTCAAAAATCGAGACTTTTTTAGATGATGGTGCGCGCGGTGAAATTGTGCGTGATGGCTTTCGTGTTGTGATTGTTGGTCCGCCGAATGCCGGTAAATCACGTCTTTTAAATGCTCTTGCTAAACGTGATGTTGCGATTGTTTCTGATGAAGCAGGAACCACTCGAGACGTCATTGAAGTTCGATTAGATATTGATGGATTGCCAGTGATTGTGACTGACACAGCGGGCATTCGCGAAACGAAAAGTAAAGTTGAGCTTGAAGGAATTCGTCGTAGTTTTGAGCAAGCCAGGCAAGCTGAATTAATTCTCTTTTTGATAGATGGAACTAACCCACAAATAGAGCCACAGATGGTGCCTGATTTTGATTTAGATGATGACCTGTTGCGAGGTGAAATTCCTGTTCTGAAAGTTTGGAATAAGTCGGATTTAGCCGAAGTGCCAATAGAGATTTCTAAGAAAATAGATGTCATAATTTCTGCTCAAGAGGGAGCTGGATTGGGCAAGCTTACTCAGCTGATATCTCAAGCTGTAAATGACAGAGTTGGTCAAGGGGAAGCGGTCGTGATTACAAGAGAGAGGCATCGTGAGTTGCTTCGAAAATGCTCTGATGAATTGGAAAACTTTTTAGAGGGAGATCTTTCAGACACTGAACTTCGAGCTGAGGACTTAAGACAGGCTGCGTTTTCATTAGGACGATTGGTTGGCCGAGTTGATGTTGAAGATGTGCTTGATAAGATCTTTATTGAGTTTTGTATTGGGAAGTAGGGTGGTCAATAGTGAGTCTTAAATGTCACAGCTGCTTAAAGAGACTCGTTTAAGTTGTCTTTTGGAATGTTTCACGTGAAACATGAGAATCTGAAAGTGGGGAGGAATCTTTTCGCGAAAATAGGCGCGAAATTGACTCCCTCCCCACAAAAAGGGACTCCCTCCCCACTTTTTTTGGCTCCCTCCCCAAATTTTGGAAGAAAGATTCCATTTTTCCAACTCAAAAATTTCAAATTTTTGAAATCGGATTCATGGGATTTTGGACTCTTTGTGTTTGGAAAATGCAGATAGTCATCATTTAACGTGAAACAATGATGGTCGTTTGCGCATTGGTTTGATGATTTTTGACTCAATCTTAGGGTAGAAAAATTGAGGTTGGGGAGGGAAGAGTCCGGTTTCTAAATATTAACAAAAGATTAATTTTATAAACCGCGGCATCGAATGCATTAATTATGCCGTAATGAAGCATAAGCAATCAATATATTCGTTTCCGCGAATGTGTAAAGTTTCACGTGAAACATAAAATCTGCTGCCCGACGAGAGTCTTCGAAAATTTATTATATTTTTTGATTATAGTAGTACGAAATTTCACTCAGTGATTCACGTGAAACAAAGCTAAATTTGTCAGCAATTTAAGCATTTAAAATTTTGCTTTTCTTTTAAGCGCATCCATTGATATTCCATAAAACCTGAAATTTGTGACAGTGTTTCTTTTCAACAGATTGGACTGATAACTCACTCACGAAATAAGAGTGTTTCCCACCAGTGAAATGGGGCCTTTCGTTTGATTTAAGTTATGGATGAAACAGAAATGATTCACGTGAAACAGGGAGTTCAATTAGGACTCTATTGTTAGGCATGAGACACAGAATTTTAATTGAATTTAGCCCGGTAGATTACTTAGTTGTAGAATCTCTTTTGTATTGATTCACGTGAAACAAATAAGTGATGTGTGACCTAATCTTTCGTCAATATAGGCAAGGTTTGAGGAGAGTGTGCAAAATAATGAACAATGTTCAATTGTATATTTCTAATATCTTATTTATACTCGGAAGACGGAGTGATTGAGTTTTGTTGATTGAATTAATCAGTTGCACTATAAAGGATGACTTTATTGCTCTCTTCACAATTTGTTAGATCTAATCGCTTAACAGAGATTTTTTATAGAATGAGAGCCGTTCATTTAAGCTGAGATATTTTATAATAAGACTTTTATAATAAGACATTGGCGTGTTCATTTGTCTCTCGCTTGAATTGTATTTTACCGATTGAAGGATTTATTGCACATGACTTTGCTTCATGAGCCAGCTGCTCAGGATGTTGGACCTTTTGATGTTATCGTTGTTGGTGGTGGCCATGCAGGGACAGAGGCTGCTAGTGCAGCTGCTCGCATGGGCGCAAAAACAGCTCTTATCACTCATAAGTTTGAGACAATTGGTGAGATGTCGTGCAACCCTGCGATTGGTGGCTTGGGTAAAGGGCATTTGGTTCGTGAGATTGATGCGCTTGATGGGCTCATGGGCCGGGTGATTGATAAGGCGGGCATTCAGTTTCGTGTGCTTAATCGCTCTAAGGGACCTGCTGTACAAGGTCCACGGGCACAAGCTGATCGTGAATTATACAGATCGGCTATGCAGGAAGAGATTATGCACCAAGATAATCTATTTGTTATCGCGCAGCCTGTTGATGATTTGATTATTGAGGATGGCGTTTGTGTTGGTGTTGTTACTGGTGATGGGGAAGCTTATCGAGCTGGTGCTGTTGTTTTGACAACGGGGACGTTTCTACGCGGCGAAATTCACCGAGGTACTGAGCGCACACCTGCTGGGCGGATTGGTGAAGCGCCGGCAATTAAATTGGCTGATCGGCTCTATGATACGGGTTTGCGCATTGGGCGTCTAAAAACGGGCACGCCAGCACGGCTTTATAAAGAAAGCATCAATTGGGATATTTTAGAAGAGCAACCAGGTGATAACCCGCCTGAGCCTTTTTCGTTCTTGAATTCAGAGATCACAACGCCGCAAATTAGCTGTCATATCACTTATACTAATGAAGACACCCATGAATTGATTACATCTAACCTTGATCAAGCGCCGATGTATACAGGCCAGATTGAAGGGGTTGGGCCACGCTATTGCCCGTCTATTGAAGATAAGGTGGTTCGTTTTAAAGAGCGCTCGGCGCATCAGGTGTTTTTAGAGCCTGAAGGGCTGAATAGTGATTTGATTTATCCTAATGGTCTTTCAACGTCTTTACCTGAAGAGGTTCAGCTGGGCTTTTTAAAGACCATGAAGGGGCTTGAGGATGTGCGTATAGCGCAAGCAGGTTATGCGATTGAGTATGATTATGTTGATCCGCGTGAGTTATCTATCACTTTAGAAGTTCAAAAAATACCTGGTCTCTTTTTAGCGGGGCAGATTAACGGGACAACTGGTTATGAAGAAGCTGGGGCGCAAGGGCTTGTTGCTGGTGTGAATGCTGGTTTGAAGGCCAAAGGTTCGGACGAAGAATTCAAAATAAGCCGTGCGGATGGCTATATGGGTGTGATGATTGATGATTTGGTCTCGCGTGGTGTCACTGAGCCTTATCGTATGTTTACATCCAGAGCTGAGTATCGCCTTAGATTGCGCTCTGACAATGCAGATCAACGTTTGACGCCTTTGGGCATAGAGTTTGGGCTTGTTAGTGATGAGCGGGCTGCATTGTTTCACGTGAAACAAGGTCATATTGCAAAAGGTATTGAGGTTTTAAAATCTTTGAGTTTAACGCCAAATGAAGCGGAAACTCATGGGATTTCGATTAAGAAAGATGGACGGCATCGTTCGGCTTTTGAATTGCTTTCTTATAAAGACGTTTCAATTGATGATTTAGGTAAGATTTGGCCTGAGATTGCTGAATTGGATCAAGATACGATTGGGCAAGTTATCATAGAGGCGCGCTATGCGGTTTATCTTGAGCGTCAAGAAGCGGATATTGCAGCGCTTCGCCGGGATGAGGCATTGTCTATTCCTGCTGGCTTTTCCTATGAGGGGATTTCTGGGCTTTCAACAGAGCTTCGTACGAAGCTTGAAAAACATGCCCCAGAAACTTTGGCACAAGCCGGGCGTATTGATGGCATGACACCAGCAGCGTTGATGCTGGTTTTGGCTCATTTGAAACGGGCTGGGAAGGCAGCAGGGAACTCTAATAAAAAGTCGGCTTAGAGTTTGGGTTTAGGCTCTAGAGTCTTGTTTATGATTCACGTGAAACATTGGTTTATCGGATAAAGAGCTTTATGAGTCCTTTTTTGACCCGATTCAGAACTCTAATACTCTTACTCTGCCGGATAGCCTATGGTGGAAAGATCTTTTTTCATGTCGGATACAGTGAGCTTGGAATTCAACGATTTTACTAATTCGTCAGTTAGGTCACAATGGGCATAGATGCTTTTAATAGCACCCAGCGGAATACGCTCTTCATAATATTGTGAAGCAAACCTCTGGTAAGTCTCTATGCGGCCATCGAGATCAGACAACAAAAACGCTG
The DNA here is from genome assembly GCA_017640685.1 of Hyphomicrobiales bacterium. Lineage (GTDB taxonomy): Bacteria > Pseudomonadota > Alphaproteobacteria > Rhizobiales > HXMU1428-3 > HXMU1428-3. The sequence continues at coordinate 228 of JAEPQF010000159.1, read as the reverse complement.
ATCCATCAGAGTCATCACCTGAAAGAAATTTCACTGCCGCGTTCTGCCAAGCAGTATCGTCATAGGTTGCCCAAAGGCAAAAGGTAACATACTCGGGCGAAAATGCTGGCTCTGACACGCCTGCTGCAAAGGCATCTGGCACTTCCTTATAGAAATGAGCACTGTGCAACTCATCAGACCAATGTTCATGGCTGAAGCCTTTCAGAAAGCATCCTGCTTCGTTGAAAA
>JAEPQF010000158.1:6123-6405 GCA_017640685.1 Hyphomicrobiales bacterium | reverse complement strand
GCTCTCATTTTAATTGATTGCCAGAACACTTATCGAGAAGGTGTTATGAAGCTTGAAGGAGTTGAACTGGCCTTAGAAGAATGCAAAAACATTTTAAGTAAATACCGGCAACAAAACCGCCCTGTTATTCACATTCAGCATGATGCAGGCGAAGGTTCTCCTTATGATTTAACGGCGCACAATGGTGCTATTGCCGATATTGTGGCACCGATTGATGGTGAAAAAATTATCGTTAAAAATTTCCCTAGTTCGTTTGAGCAAACCGACTTAGACGAAACTTTA
>JAEPQF010000158.1:0-6113 GCA_017640685.1 Hyphomicrobiales bacterium | reverse complement strand
TTGGGTTTATGACGCATATGTGCGTTAACTCAACGGCTCGTGCTGGTTTTAATCTTGGTTATCATGTGACAGTTGTAAGCTCAGCTACTGCCTCTCGATCTTTGCCACTGCCGGATGGAGCAATTGTTTCCGCTGATATGGTTCATAAAGCCAGTTTGGCAGGGATGAATGACCTTGTTGGTGTTGTCATTTCTGATCAGAGCGACCTTAGTAGCTAAGCTTTCATATAAGCCCTTCATCTAAGTAATGCCGTTTACTTAATTCAGTCTAATTTCTTGTTTAAAAAAATATAGTTATTACTATTCCCTTATAAAAAACATTAAGAAGGATCAGAATAATGGCTGTATTAAAAGTTATTGAGACTATGGCGAGCTCGACAAAGTCCTGGGAGGATGCGGCGATGAATGCGGTAAAACGCACCTCCAAGACAGTTGATAATATCAAATCTGTTTGGATACAGGATCAGAGTATTATTATTTCAAAAGGCGGGAAAGCAAAAGAATATCGAGTGACTTGCAAAATCTCTTTTGAAGTTTCCGACTAAGCATTTCCGTCTTTTTCTGTGGAGTTTAAACCCACTCTATTCTTTTGACCTTAATCTTATTTTCAAGCTTCGTTTTGAAAGTGGGATTGAGGTCTTTTGCCTTTATTGCCTCTTTAAGCTTTTTAAATTTATTTTTCACCCCCCGGTGCTAGAGCTTCTGGTACGTCATAAATTACCAAATCGAAATCATCTCTGTTTATTTCTGTCTCTCCCTCTACCTTGCGCACATCTGAATTCGTTGACGGTATAAATTCAGCGATCATGGGAAACCCCTTTTTTAATTTATTAGACGCTTCATTTAATGAGCTATTTAATTTTGTTGAATAGTTCAGCTCATAAGCACGAGGTCTTTTACCAGCTACGCCAAATTTAAGATCATGTCCCCATAAATAAATCTTGTTTGGAGCGTCGATATAAATCGCAACGATTTGTAATTTCTCAGGCCTATGATTAGCAGTTGGCCAACCATAAAATTCTGTGATTGAAAAATAAGTTACATAGTAAAAAAGAGAGACTGAGATGATCATCAAGGATTTATAAATCCAATGCCAGGGGGTATAGATCAACATGCAAAGCAATGCTGCTAACAGGATAAAATATGAGATAATCAATCCGAAACTATCAAGCATTTTATTACACCCTTTTTCTCTGCTTTTTATTTTCTAAAGACAACCAGTTGTTTTTGGGTTTTGTCTTTTTTGGTAATTTCCCCGGCTGGCCCTATGGTGAAATTAACAACCGTTTTTTCTGCCCCCTTTGAGGCCAGTGTCACAGTTTCATTGAGTATGGATTGGTAGCTCGGTCGTAGTTTAAAAATACGCACATCTACATCAACCGGTTCATTTGAGACTGATTTGTAATAATGAATATTCACTGTGTAACGACCAGGGTATACCCCTCTTATGGTGACAACTTCCTGGTTCAAAGGGTTCTCTACCAATTCATTATTTACAGTGATTTGATCATCTTCCATGCCCCGATCATCACGGTCTAAATGAAGGAGCCCGATTTCTCTTTGTTTGAACCAGAGTTTTTTCCCCAATGGGTCTGCAACCCAGACATCAATATCGTCTGGGCTAAAATCTTTCCAAGATACGGTGATGACGAAATACGCGTTGAACTCAACCTCACCATCCTTTGTTTTCGGATTGATGAAAATGATGGCTATGAAAAATAATAATGAGATTCCGAGTAGTGAATTAAACAGCAAATCACTAAATGGATCAGCGCCATTATCTCCTTTTTTTATTTTTGAACCAACTCGAATAACCACTCTCTAGACCTTCTTTCTTTCAAATGCCTTTTCACTTTCATTGCTTGTTCCATCCACAAGATTGGAAAGAGTGTTAATGGACGATCTGTCTGAAAGCCTAATTAGTGAAGCTATGATTTGTTCGACATTTTTATTCAGCAAGATTTGTTGAATTCCTAAAAGCGTGGAAGCTATGAGGCCGGCAAAAGTTGTATAAAGGGCGGTTCCCATGCCACTACTCATTGTGATTAAGAGCTCTTGAATATTCTCAGCACTTGGGTTGGGACCTGAGACAAAGCTTTGCAGCATAAGGATGAAACCAATTATGGTTCCGATTAAACCGAGACGTATCAGCACATCAATAATGAATTGTAAAATCTCGCCTGAACTTCTGGCTTCATCGACATAGATTTCAAGGATATAGTTTGCTTGGTTGATACCATTCGAGGCTTTTACCTTTTCTTCTCTATTATAATGAGTTGCTAGTTCTTTGATGAAATTATCTATCAGATAGTTATTGTGAGTGTCCGTTGATAGTTTATTAGGTCTGCTCTCATTAAGAGGGGGAAGCGCTTTGATAAATTCTTCTGCTCTAATTAAATTGGATGAAGATTTGAAAAGATGAATGGCGCAATAAATGGAGGCACTTAAGAAGAGGGCTGTGATGAGCAGTGTTATATAACTTTGATCGGCTTCCAAGACTTTTTCGGTATAACCTAAGTCATGCATGACAAAGCCACTAAAGATAATGAGATTAAATAATACCAACCACAGCAAAAAGTAGAGATAGGGAATTTCATCTCCTTCTTTAGTTTTTATCATTTGCATCCTGGTGATCATAAGTGTTTTCATTATCTTTATTCTAGAAGAGATGAATCCATTTTTGTTAAAAAGGCGGGCTCTCCCATTCTTGTATAGCGAGCGTTTACATCTTTTAGATTGTCAAATTTGAGCTTTGCTTCCTGGATCATGTTGGTAAGGATTAGATTTGAATAAATCATATATCTTATATGTTCATCCGCACGCTCACTTCCAGCCTGCCTTGCAAGATGAAACCACCCCATTGCCTTTAAGGGGCGGCGAGGCAGCCCTTGACCATTTAAATATATTTGTCCCAAGTTAATTTGAGCGGGGACATACCCTTTTAAAGCCGCTTTTAAATACCACCTAGCCGCCAAGGCCTTATCTTCTTTTACACCGAACCCTAATAGATATAAATTACCTATGACATTTTGCGCTGATGGATTTCCTGCTTTTGCCTTTGTAATATATTGAGAAAAGGCTGTGCTGTAGTTACCGCTTAGAAGGTTGTGTCTTGGGGATTTAAAAGAGGGGTGAATAAAAACTGCACTCAGTGAAATAAATAAAATGAACCCAAGTAATAGAATAACGGCCGATTTGTTCTGCTGTGAAAGATCTTTTGAGAACCAAAATTTTGTCACTTTCGCGCTTGCAAATTTCTTTAGCTCTGCAAACCATTTTAGTGCAGTCATTTTTATTGATGGCCATTTATCTGGCATCGGCGCTTGATTTTGCATAGACGCTGGCTCCCTCCTATTGACTTGATTTGTCAATTTTGAAGGCTGGTAAATGATTGAGCTGAGGGCCCTAAATTTTCACGAATTTTTTATGATAGGCCATATCAGCTGATAATTTATCAGATTATACTATTGAGAGACGCAAAAATCGCCTCTTTTCCTGATAGCTGGAGCTAATCAATCATTTCACAAAAGTGAGCTACTAATTATTGAGTTTGTAGGGCTTGTTTGGTTTCGGCTTGAAATAAAAGCTCGCTTCTATCTGGCACGAAGGCAAGTTTTTCAGAAATTGTTGTCGCGTTTTGTGGGTAGTTCCCTTTAAATTTTAACGGCACAAAATATTCACCTATGCCCGCATTACCCGTGCGGACGATGAGATCTCTCCAACCATTTGTGAATTTCTGCGCGACATGAACGGGCCCTTTGACGCGTTTGATTTGCGTCATTTCTCTAAAACCATTTGGTCCTTTGGAAAAGATCACCAATGTACACCCGGTTGAGATGCACCATTCATCTCCTTTAAAAAGAACCAAGCCTTCAGCAATGGCATCACCATTTAAATCAGCACCAATGATTTGCTGAGTGCCGGTATCAATTTTCGCTCTTAATCTATATCGGTGAATGGCTTTTTTAATGTCTGTTTGATTGATGGATTGTTTAACTGAGTCTGCCCCTAATGGATTATTATTCAGAGATGTAACTTGACTATCTGCTGATTTTTCTTTGGCTTTATTTAAGTCTAGCGGCGCTTGGGCAACGCCATCATTTGTAATAAAATTATTACCAGCATTATTTGAGCACGCTGAGAGAAAACCTAGTGCCGCGATACTGAGCGATAAGCAAAGTTGTTTGCCCTTTTGCCCAAACATATTTTTTCTCTCACCCATAAGCTTCATGGCGTCAGCCTCCACAATTCGGCATTATTTTTATTTTAAACGACAGTTTAAAAATCACAAAAATTTGATTGTTCTTATGGTTAGTATAGTTTTTTTAAGGAAAAAATACGACCAACTAATTTTTATTTTTTAAATGATAAAGATTTTCTCGCCATAGCTTTTAATTGAGTGAATAGGTTTCTTTATTCATGATCCGTTTCTTCACCTTTTAAAGCTTTCAATTTTTTGCCTACCCTTACAATTGCTTCTATGGCTGGTTTTAGTTCTTTTCCAAGCTCGCTTAATGAATATTCAACTGTTGGTGGAGATGTTGGCATCACCGTTCTAATCACGATGCCTTCAGCTTCTAATTTGCGTAATCTTGTTGTCAGGACTTTTGGTGATATGCCATGAATATCATCTTTTAATTCACTAAACCGTCTTGGATGTTCACTTAAATACCAAATGATATTCGGTGTCCACTGTCCGCCGATGATGCTCAAACAAACGGATAGTGGACAGCTCAATGGTGGTGGAGCCACCTTATTTTTTCTCCTAATGATCACGATGTTTTCTCACCCCTTTTGTTTTCAGCTCACGTTTTTATCGTGGTTACCATATGGTAACTAACGCACCGAACGGATAGTTCAAAATCAAGTTACAGTCAAATAGCTACTATACAAAAGTAAGCAGCTTTCTATATTACCCTAAAGATATAATAGATATTTTTAAATTGCACGCTTCTAAAATTTTGTTGTCGTCCAACTTTTCAATTCAGGGTAAATTAAAATGCTTTCATCAAATCGATTGACCGAGCTACTTAAAATTAAACACCCCATCATTCAAGGCCCTTTTGGTGGCAACCTTTCAACTATTGAGTTGGTAGCTGCTGTTTCTAATTCTGGCGGACTTGGTTCTTATGGCGCACATATTCTCTCACCAGTGGAAATCAAAAAACTTATCGGTGATATTCGTAGTGCCACACAAAACCCATTTGCCATAAATCTTTGGGTTTCAAACTTTGATGAGGGGCATGACCAAATCAGTGAAGAGGAATTTGAGAGTTATTTAGAGCCATTTAAACCCTTTTATGATGAGCTTCATCTTGATTATCCTTCCTACCCAGAAAGATATTATGAGGATTTTGAAACTCAAGTAGAGGCTCTTATTGAAGCAGCACCTGCGGTTTTTAGTTTTGTTTTTGGTGTGCCCGATACTGCCATTTTAAAAGACTGCAAAAAGAATAACATTCTCACTCTAGGCGCTGCTACAACAGTTGATGAAGCGGTTGCTCTTTCAGACGCTGGTGTTGATATTATTTTAGCAACAGGCTTTGAAGCGGGTGGCCATCGTGTTGCGTTTCAAAAACCTGCTGAAAAATCTCTAATTGGAACGTTGGCACTTGTCCCGCAAGTGGTTGACGCTGTGCCGCAACCAGTGGTCGCGGCTGGTGGCATTGCAGATGCAAGAGGTATTAAAGCTGCTCTCACATTAGGAGCTGAAGCCGCTCAGCTTGGTACTGCGTTTTTAGCATGTACTGAAAGTGGGACAAATGATTTTCACCGCAAATCTTTATTTGGCAACAAAGCTGAAAATACTGTTCTTAGTCGTAGCTTCACAGGTCGCTTAGCACGTTTCATTCCAAATAAATTTATTTCTGAGTGCGAAACAAGCTCAGAGTTACCTTTGCCTTTTCCCATTCAGAGTTTTTTTGCAAGCCCTCTTAAACTGGCTGCGGCACGCAAATCTATTGAAAAATTTTCCTCTCATTATGCTGGACAAGGTACCGGCTTGCTTAAGCACCGTTCGGCTTTTGACCTGATGGATCAACTGATCACTGATCTATCTAATTAACGTCCCTTACCTTTCACTTTAACTATTAGGAAAAAACATGACTTACAAAT
>JAEPQF010000157.1:4959-6562 GCA_017640685.1 Hyphomicrobiales bacterium | reverse complement strand
TTGAATTAGGGCTTCAATTCCAGAGCCAATGCGAGGATCATAATATGTTACATCAATGCCGAGCGCTTTAAGAGTGGAGTTGCAAAAATTGCGTGTGGGTTGATAAACGCTATCAGTGACCAGAAGGTGATCGCCAGTTTTAAGAAGTGCTAGTAGAGCGGTTGTGATGGCGGACAGACCTGAAGGGGTTAGAATTGTGTCATCTGAGCCTTCAAGCTCATTAAGTGAGTTTTCTAAAGTTTCATAAGTTGGGCTGCCCTTGCGGCCATACCAATATCCATAGCCGCCTTCGCTTAGAGATTTAACCGTTGGGAACAGGACTGTTGAGCCTTTGTAGAGTGGTGGGTTTACAAACCCTTTTGAAGCTTTTGTATCTCGTCCAATGTGAACCAATTTGGTGTTTGTGTGATGATTTTGATTGTTTGGATCTTTGCTCATTTTTGTTCCAAGTTTGAGGGCTTCTTTTGAAGTTTTTGTTTTGAAATTTTGAATATTGGTTAGAGCACTATACTTAAATGGTTTTTAATCGCCTACCACTTTTTGTGTTAGTTTTTTAGGTTGATTAAATAAACATAAAAACCCCTCCTCATAATGTGAGAAAGGGGTTTTGAATAGATTATCGTTTTTAAAATGAGATTCTAATTAGTGCTTTATGCTGCGTAATCTAACCATTTTAAATCTTTTACTGGTTGTTTAAATTGAACGCCGTATCCATTGTCATCTTTGCGAACGACTTTGGCAACGATTGAGCGTCCATCTGAGAGGATAAACGAGAATTCATCACCAATGTTCATTGGGTGTGTTCCAGAAATAAAGGCACCAGTTTCACTCGCATTTTCGATGGTAAAGCTAAATCTTGCGCCTTTCATATCAACCATTGAGACTTTGTTGATTTTTTCTCTTAAGCTATTGCGGCGGTCTTTCACATCTTTGCTGACGTCATGGAGGAAATTATCGACAGCTTCTGATAGATTATGAGTGACTTTGCCTAATTCCGTTGCTACTTCTTGAACTTTATTGGCCTGCATTGTTGTGTCTTCAACAGACTGGTTCACCAACTCAACATTGTTGGCAACTTCATTTGTTTGCTCTGAAGCTGTTTGAATTGAATTTGCAATTGATGATGTTGCGGCTTGTTGTTCTTCAACGGCTGATGCGATTGTAACCGTTACATCATTAATTTCTTGAACCTGCGTTAGAATGTTTTTGATGGCTCCGACAGTTCCGTGCGATGAGGTTTGCACTGCTGAGATATGAGATGCGATCTCATCGGTTGCTTGGGCGGTTTGTTCAGAGAGTTGTTTCACTTCTGCTGCTACGACCGCAAAGCCTTTGCCAGCGTCACCCGCTCTAGCGGCTTCAATGGTTGCGTTCAATGCTAGCAAGTTGGTTTGCTCAGCGATTTCTCTGATGAGACCTACTACATCGCCGATTTTGTCTGCGGCGTCTGATAGTGAGAGAACATCTTTGTTGGTTGTTTCTGTTGTGTCTGATGTTTTCTTGACGATGTCATCTGCTTTTTGAACTTGCATTGCGATTTCTTGCATTGATGCTGACAGTTGAGATGTTGCTGCGGCAACGGTTTCTACATTTTCAGAAGCAA
>JAEPQF010000157.1:1712-4949 GCA_017640685.1 Hyphomicrobiales bacterium | reverse complement strand
TTTGCTGCCGATTGTGCCGCTCCGTGCAATGTGTCCGCAGACTCTTGCATTGAGTTTGTTTGATTTTCCAGAGAGGCGCGAATTCCATTTTCAAGCTCTTCGAAATTATCGAGTATTTTACCGATGTAAGCTTGCTTTTGTGCTTCTCGTTCATTTTCTGCTATAGCATCTCTTTCAAGGCGTGCTCGCTCGATTGCATTTGTTTTAAAAACAGCAAGCGCTTTTGCCATGTCGCCGAGATTATCTGTTCTGTTTTCCATGGGAATACGAATGGAGGTGTTATTACGAGCTAGTTCCATCATTGCTTCAGTTAATTTATTAAACTGGCTACTGATGGATTTAGAGATGCTATAAGCTAAAGCTATTGAGACTGCGATTAAACCAAGAAGGGCGATTGTATAAGTCCAAAAGGTGGACGATGCATGATTGGCATGATCAATTGAGATGTCCATTAATTCTTTGGTGATTTTATCTTCCATCACCTTTAATTGATCGATACGACGAGATGTGATTTTGAACCAATTATCAATTGAGATGTCTGTGATGTAACCGCCAAAAGGGTTGTCTAGTGCTTTTTTGCGGAATTCTTTAACCTGTTGGCTTTCAGGGCTGTTTAAGATTTTTTCAAGTTCATTGATTTTATCAATGGGAGCGTGATGTTTGAAGGCTTCAAAATTAGCTCTTTGGTTTGCTATTTCACCAACGAAGTTTTTGTAAATATCTTTCTGGAATTTACCTTCACTAAAGCCGGAAGTTCCCATAGATTTTTCTAGAGCTGCAAATTCTTTTGCGCGCAAGAATGAGGTGTAGATGATAAGCTCGCGGATGATGTCTGCATCGTTTGTTGCTTCTTCATAACTTTCGGTCAAGGTGATGAGGTTATCAATTAACGGTGTGTAGAAATTGTCCATTTCCGTTACTGAAAGTTTTAAGCTATCGACACCTTGCCTTTTTGAAGGAAGTTTCGCAAGTGATGCTTTGACCTTTTTTAAAGGTTTGACAAAGTGATAGTAAGTTAGATTTTTTTCAGAATAGGGAAGTTTTTTCAAGAATTGCTCAATTGCGAGATCTGTTTTATCTCTTGAACTAGAAATGAAATTCCCAAAATTTTGTTTTTTAGAACTGATATAGCCAGCGGCGTATCCTCGTTCTGTTTGTAATTGGTGGATAAGTTTTGCACTTGCTGGTGCCAGTTCAACAGCATGAACAATATTGTCAGCTGAAACTTTCACGTTCCACATTTTGTGGAGTTCTTCAGCACTTACTATAGCAAGACCTAATATAGGAACCAAGCTTAGGATTAGAATTCTACGAGTTATAGGTAATTTTGATATAACACCCATATTGTTATCCCCCAACAAACAATCTGCACAGTAATCTTCAGTACGGAGAATAAATTGATTGTGGTAAATAAGGGATTAATGGAAGAGATAGTTTTGTTTTATTTTTTACTTATTTTCTATATTTTTGCTTTGAATTTATTGGAGATATTCTAAAAATAAATGTTTTTTAAGAAATTTGTATGGTTTTTAGAATAATTATGGCCTTTTTAGTGTCCTTTGTTTTAGGCGTTGTTTGGGTTTTAATTTTATTTGGAACTAAAGTGCAATGTGAGGGGCTAAAAAAGCCAGTAAACAGATTTGTTTACTGGCTTTTAAATATTCATTTCGTATTTATGACTTACTAGTTATCCGAATGCTTTGCCATCTTTTTTACGCACAGCAATGACTGCTGAACGAGGCACTAGATTGCCACCATCTGGGAAGTGACTGCCACCTTTTTCTCCTGGATGTTGGATGCCAACGAACAAAGTGGCTTTATCTTCTGACCAACAAATGCCTGTAACCTCACACTCTTTGGGGCCGACTAAAAAGCGACGGATTTCGCCGGTTTTGGTGTTTCCAACAAGCATTTGGTTGTTGCCCATGCCTTCAAAGTCACCTTTGTTAGAATATTTTCCATCTGTTTGGATCCAAAGCATGCCTTTACTATCAAAGGCAAGGCCATCTGGTGAGTTGAACATATTGCCAGCATTGATGTTAGGAGAACCGGCTTTTAGCTTTTCTTGTTTGTCATCGGCGTTTGCATCATGAACAGTTGGGTTCCCTGCTAGGGCGAATAGGACCCAAGAGAAATTGGTTGATGTGTGATCTTCTTTTTCTGGGATCCATTTTAGGATTTGCCCATATACATTTTTCTTACGTGGGTTTGGCCCATCAATAGGAGTGTCATCTCCTCCTTTATTAGGTTTGATCCCTCTGTTTTTATTATTTGTTAATGCACAGTAGCATTCAACTTTTGTGGGATTGGCTGCTACCCATTCTGGACGGTCCATTGTAGTTGCCCCCACTTTTGAGGCCGCTAAGCGCGTGTGAATGCAAATTTCAGCTAGTGACATGCCGGTTGTTTCTGGGTTGAGTGGCAACCAAGAACCTTTTAAGTCATCATAGAATTTGGCAACATAAAGTGTGCCTTTACTTAAGAGCTGAGATGTTGATTTACCTTCTTCATAAATACCGTCTGAGACGAATTTATAGAGGAACTCACCTCGCTCATCATCTCCCATATAGACAACGACTTTGCCATTTTTAGCAATAACGACTTCAGCATTTTCATGTTTGAAGCGGCCAAGAGCTGTTCTTTTTTTGATCGGTTTTGATGGATCTTTTGGGTCGACTTCCACAATGTAGCCATGGCGGTTCGGCTCATTAGGTTCTTTTGAAATGTCGAAGCGATCGTCAATGCGTTCCCAATTGTAACCGCGTCCCTTTTTTGAGATGCCGTATCGTTTTAAAGGCGCGCTGATTTCTAAGGTGTCATTCGATGAAGTGAAGTAACCGTTGAAATTTTCTTCGCAGCTGAGATATGTGCCCCAAGGGGTTTTACCATTACCGCAGTTGTTCCATGTGCCAAGGGCGGTTAGACCGGCTTGGTCAGCTGATGTTTTTAAAAGATCATGCCCGGCAGCTGGACCTGTGATTTCAATTTCTGTTGTTGCTGTGATACGGCGGTTAAACGGGCTATCTTTTACAATCTGCCAGTGATCATCAGTTTGTTTGACTTCAAAAATTGAGATGCCATGAGCGGCCATGTTTCTTGCTATGTCATCATCTGTTTCTGGCTTGCCGCTTTCTCTATTGCTATAGAACCATTTTTTGTTTGTGTATTCATTGTTTACAGCTAGCAGCGTGTGATTTTCATGAGTGAAGAAAGACATGCCGTCATTATTTTCACCAA
>JAEPQF010000157.1:0-1702 GCA_017640685.1 Hyphomicrobiales bacterium | reverse complement strand
AATGAGCGGGCTTGAGATTTTGAATCGCCAAGTGTTTTATGATCAAACTCAGCTGTGTCTGACCAAAGAGGGTCTCCCCATTTCACTAAGGTTTTCCATTCAAACCCTTCTGGGACTGTAATTGTGTCTTCAGTATTCGTTGGAATTTGAGTGAAGCCGAAAAGATCTTCTGTGTTTTGTACGTCTGGTGCTTTGGCTGAAAGAGAGGTTGAGCCAAGAAGAAAGGTGCTTAAACCAAATGAAATGACACCGCCCATGACATCTCTGCGTGTGAGGGCTTTTTCGATGATATTTTCAAAGTCTGTTTCTGCTGGTGGGGGAGAGATGGTTTCGTCAAATTCATCAAATGAAAGTTCGTCCAAATTTTCCACTGGTGTATTTTCCATGACCTTTATTTAATCTCCAATGATTTCAGCTATCTATAATTTTTATTTGTTATTGAGTTTACTAAGCTTCTTTCGACTCACTATAGCTTTGGAGCGCAACAATTAAGTGACAGAAAAGGTGCTAAAAGGTGAAGATATTGTGGCTTATGCCTTGATCGTGAGATTGTCTTATTTTCAGAGTACCATTCCCTTAGTTTTAGATATTTTATTCAGTTTATATTCACTATGGATCTAATATAATGAAACTTTAATTTGTTTTTTGAGTTTTGACTGACTTAAAGTACACTTAATTATTATGTTTGCACTCCATTATATACGCGCTGTGGTAAATCATCATATTCGTTATTTAGGTTTGTGCAGGGCTTTTGGTTTTAGATTTTGAAGGATTGTGAGATGAGAGATAAGTTACTTAAAGGGGTGATGGTTGCACTATTAACTTTCGCTCTTCTACCACTTTCGGCTGGTGTGCAGTCAGCTCATGCTAAAAATAAGGGTAAGAAAATACTCGGTATTGCCATTGGTGTTGCGGCTGGTGCGATTATTTTAAATGAAGTTTCTAAGGCGAATAAGAAAAAGAAGAAGAAAAAAGCCCTTAAAAAGAAAAAGACTTACAAGAAAAAAGCTTACAAAAAGAAATATAAGAAAAAGTACAAGAGCAAAAAGGTTAGAAAGGTGCATTGCCACACTGGTGGTAAGAACCACTATCATAAAGCATTTGGTGGTAAGTTTTGGCATGCGCATGAAAAAGAAGAAGGGTGTGCCTCTTATCGGTTAGATCCGAAATATGATGATGCGCCTGGATCGGATACATATAAGCCACAAAATGCAAATAGTAAAAAGAAACCGGCTGGAGATCCATGGGCACGGTGCGAAACGGACTTTGCGACTTTCTCAGATGATGGCACTTACCAGCCAAATGGTGGTGGACCTCGCCGGTTGTGTCCTTATTTGTAGGTGCGAGAATATTTGTTTTTAATTGAGAAAGCCGATCATTTTGATCGGCTTTTTTTATGTTTTAAGATTAGATTTTGTGTTGCTTTTCTCTTCTTCGAAGATCTTCCGCATCCTGATAATTAATCATTAATCTCTTTAAAGGTAATATATCACCTTAATGGGGGGGCTGATTTGATTTGTTGACCAAATTTTATTTGGCCAAAGGGGGCTGCCGTGAAAAAATATCTTGATAATTTAAAGATCTCTACTTCGATTGCTTTGTTTTCGACCATACTATTGATTGTTTCATTAAGTGTGATTGGGACGATTATTTATTCTATTCTTTCCTCGCATATTGCTGAAACTGCAACAAACCAACAGAA
>JAEPQF010000156.1 GCA_017640685.1 Hyphomicrobiales bacterium | reverse complement strand
TGTAGCCAAGATAGAATTATTGCGGTCTGGTGATCTCAGTTTGAATCAAATGGGTGAACTTCTTGAAAATCTTTTTGGAGAATCGCCAGCGAAAGCAGCTGTTAATCGATATGTTGACCGTCTCGCAAAGCATGGCGAACAAAATCGAATTGCTCATAACAAAAATGGACGAATTGCACTGATTGGTGCGGGCACTTCAATTGCTTCAACTCCTGCTATTGCAAAGCCCAATACATTCTATGGAGGTGCAATTAAAGAATGATAAGAAGCATTGATGCCCAGATAACAAAAATGTCTGAACAATGCCCGCAATTTGAGGTCCAAGACAGAGATAAGAATTGTGTTAAATGGGTCGGCACACTTACTCCCCAACGCAAAAAATATACTTTAGCGGTCTTCTATAAAAAACCTCTGGTTATCGAAAATTTCGAGTTGGTTGAAGTTCAACCTCGTGTACAAGTTCTCGACCCGGTCTTGGAAAGACATCCTGAATATGAAGAGGGGCCTATCCCACATGTCTACACGAGTTCTCTCACCCCCTCTTTTCCTTATCTTTGCCTATTTGACCCACACATGTCTGAGTGGTCACCAAGTGATTGGATTTCAGAAACGACAGTGCCTTGGGCATCACGATGGCTCTCTTTTTATGAAGCGTGGTTAGCCATAGGAAAATGGAAAGGCGGAGGACGACATCCTGATGGTGAAACAATTCGAGAGGAGGCCGCATGAGTAAAGCAGGTGTTCCTGAAACATCCGGTAGTAGTAAAGTACGGGATAAAACAAGGCAAATCCTATGGGCTAAGGCAGCTGGCCGGTGTCAATATTCAAACTGTAATCGTCTTTTAATTGGGGACCTTATTTCAGGGAATCGTGATATCAATGCTGCTCTTGTAGCTCACATTATAGCTGGGGATAAGAACGGCCCCCGTGGTGATGAGATACGTTCTCCCCAGCTTGTAGACGATATACGGAATCTTATGCTTCTTTGTTACGACCACCATCGATTGATTGATGTCGATGAAGTTGCTGAGCATACAGAGGATAGATTGCTAGAAATGAAGGCTTCTCATGAACAACGCATAGAAATCCTTGGTGAGTTGACTGAAGACCAACAAACACATGTCATTCGATACGGAGCTAAGATCGGATCAAATGAATCTCCATTATCATTTGAAAACGTTCGTACGGTTGTTTTGCCCGACCACTATCCAGCTGATGGCCGCTCTATTGGGCTTGAATTAATAGGCTGTCAATTCGAAGACCATGAAGAATCATTTTGGACTTTCCAGCAAGAAAATTTACAAAGGCAATTCCGAGATAAAATAAAAGGGAAAATTGAAACGGGTGAGATTAGGCACTTGTCAGTTTTTGCTTTAGCACCGCAGCCATTATTGATTGAGCTAGGCAGGTTACTATGCGATATCTGTCCCGCAAATATTCATCAGCTCAAGCGGGAGCCAAAAGGGTGGGGGTGGGTGCAAGATAGCACACCAATTTCTCTACAGAGATCTGAAGGCAAACATGGGGCAAAACAAGTTGCTCTTAAACTGGCTTTAAGTGCTACTGTTAACGACGGACGCATCTATAAAGTTTTAGGGGGTGATGTATCAATCTGGTCTATTACAGCAGATAATCCACATAATGACATTATCAGACATTCAGATGATCTGCTTATTTTTAGGCAACTACTACGTAGAATTTTTGATCGTATTAAAGCTGTGCATGGAGAAGATGTTTGTGTGAATATTTTTCCAGCCTTACCAGTTTCTGCGTCAGTTGAGGTTGGGCGCGTTTGGATGCCAAAAGCTGATTTGCCGCTTTTAATTTATGATCAAAACAACAAAAAAAAGAGCTTCATTCCGACATTGAGAATTAAGTAATACTCTTCCCATTGAAAGCTGAGTAATAGTTTTTGTAAAATTCTATAACCAAAGGATGGGGTTCCTAGGGAGAGGCGAATTCTCCCTAGGTCGTGTTCCAGCGGCGAAACGCTGGCGGCATCCAACCGGCGCACGGTTGGTCGATGGGCTGGTCCAGGGAGGGGAGAGCGATATCTACCATCCTGGTCTCCATGAAATGGTCAGGGTTTCAAGGGGCAGGAACGCCCTTAGGCCTCTCGGGAGAGCCATGGGGTGTTGGGGAGCTTGGAGGCTTCCTGACTGGTGGTGCAGAGGCCAAACGCTGCGAGTGATGAATCGGCGATACGATTTGATGGTACAAAATAGCTCGATGCTTTTATGTACCACTGACCGGGGGGATGCAACGGGGGCGCGTCAGCGGGCCCCCTTGCCAAGATGTGCTGTATTACAGCACACATCTTGCCTTCCGCTTCGCGCCTTCCTTCTATCCTCAATCTGATTGGTCATGTAACTTTAAAAGTTCTTCCCATCACTCAACGTCCACGTAAAGATTGGAACGGCAACGCCGATAATGTCTTTTGTATTCAACGGCCCGAAATAGCGACCGTCAAAACTGTCGGTTGGGGGCATAAGAGCAAAAAATTGATCCTCTGAAAGAGTAAAACAGCCTTGCCAAATAGGCATATGCCTGCCGCGATGATCTTTAAGTAACGCGGTTGCGACAGGTTTTTGATTGACGAAAATAATTTGCCCACGCCGACAAATCATATCGCCGGAAAGCCCAACAACGCGCTTAATGAGCGGTATGTTGTAGGGGAGATACTGTCGTTTCGCGGCCATCACCCGAAAGCCGGGAGGGGGGAGAACCAGGGTGTACACCCCCCGTTTTAGGGTGAGGGCCACTGTGATCCGGTAAAACCCAACAGGGGCAGAAGCCGATGTGTTGTAGGTCAATTTGGTTGGAAAATTGATAAAAAAAGGAGTGGTAACCAGAGCAATGCAAAGGCTCATCAATGCCAAAAAATAGTTACGTTTTTTCATGGCAGCACCTTGCTTTCTAACATCCATAAGCGGTGTTGTTCTGGCGAATAGGCAAGCGGGGCAAGAGACGCATTAAGGCGTGCATGGGCCTGGATCCAATACCAAGGCGCGACGTCTGCACAATCAATTTCAGCTTGTTCAATGCGGTCAATGACATTGAAAAGGCGGAGAACACGGGCTTGCCCGGATATTTCTAAAAGCACTTCTGCGCCAGGGGTAATTCCTGGAACTTTACAAATTTGTGTGTTTGGATCGCCTGCGCATAGTACAAAAAAGCGCCAGCTTGTCGTGCCATATTGGCCAGCTTCCCAGCGGATATAGCCAAAGATGGCCCCACTAGAAAAATATTCATAGGCTTCGTATTTTGTCACAGTTTCGCGGTATTGGGGATTACCAAAGCGGACATAATAATTGAAGTTTTGGTGATGAAAGTGGAGATGGGCACAGGTTAAAAAGTCGGTCATTCACCTTCGCACCTTTTATAGGTTCGCGATTTTTGGCGTTTCTGATTCTGTGACCATGTGTCTAGATCATCAATATGATAGACGATCCGCCGCCCGTGATCTCTGAAAGCGGGACCCTGTCCCTCAGAACGCCATTTGTTGAGTGTGTGAGAACTAAGCTTAAGCCGTTCCGCGGCTTCTTCTGTGCTCAGATAGGGGCTGGCTGTGCATGTGTATTCTTTCTTGTCATTTGCATTATGCGGTCCATCTATCACCATCTTTTGTCATCTCCTTCACCGTTAATCGGTCTTATTTGATCGATATTGAACGGGAAAGTTATGTTTTTGCAGACTCGTTTTTTACCCCCTCAAAAAAACGAGTGGATCGAGTTTTTATCCGACCAGAGAAAAGTAAGGATCAATAAGTGCATACTTGTAGATCAAAGACTTGCAGAGCAAAATTTGATTTTTTGTGATTGAATTTGTTTCAAAATTTCAATGGCTTATAAGGTGGTGAAGAAAGCGAGATGGCATTTTTTCAAGATCTTCTGTCCCTTTTTTAACAGTCGAGAGGTGCGGCTTTGAATATAATGCGTAAGGTTATCCCATCCCATATTCACTGTGTCTTCCCCAAAAATACGGGTCGCAATATCACGTTGAGACAGGCCGTGGTTTGACAAGTCAAGGGCATATAAAAGGTCTGGCGTGACCCGAAAACGGGCGGGCATCTTGCCATAAGACCTCAAAAAATGCCCCCGTTTGAGGATACAGTCGAGGCATGACATCGCTTGCCATTGCCTATGTAATATGCCTGGACCGGAGGCTCTTACTTCAAAATGGAAAGCATTTTCAGGGTCAATTTCTTGATCAAAAACCAGTTGCAAGCTCCGTTTTGGACCAGAAAGCAGCACGTGATTTTGCCCCTCACACGTGCGAACTATGGTTTGTTGTAACGGTAGTTCAGTCAGGATCGCACCGGACGATTGATCGCGTAGATCGCATGAGGTTTGCTTGCAGTTAAGTATATTGGGGTTGATAGACGGCGACCAGAAGGGTGAGATGGTTTCAGAGTTTTTATTTGGGTCTACGAAAAAACAGCAGACCGAACCGTGCCGCCGCAGAGGATTCTTGTTTCGTAATGATAGTAGATGTTTCTTTGTCAGGATCAGTTTTTGAGTTAGAGCAGTGCTCTATCCATGCTTTCCTATAATCAGGGTTACGGCGGATAAATTCCCAGGTCCACCCCTCTATTCCCATATCCAAAAGATAATCATAGTCACGTTTTTGAGGCTCATTTTGATCGGTCATAACTGATACTCAATTCTTCAAATTGTTCAGTCCCGCTTGCCACAATACTTTCTTTACTTGAAGTCGCCACATATCCGAAAGCAAAAAAATCAATCTCCGGTTGTGAAGTTAAGTCTAGCTGTATAGCAAAACGCCAATAGGTTTCAATTGTTTTTTGATCGTTGCAGATTGCAATTCAATTAATTTTTGAAAAATAGTTAATGTTACTTATAACTATAAGTAATTTATGTTGTTGTGTTCACATTAATACTTGAATGAGATTGGAAAATTCGTCTGAGAGAGACTTTTAAAGACTTAGATTTTCACAGGAAGTGGAGGTTTTCCGCTATAAAAAGAAATCCCCCCGCACAAGACGTACGGGGGAAAGTTGTGACGATTGATTAGTCTTTGGGGTTCCAAAGAATGGCAAAGACGTCTTTATTTTTTTGTCCAGCAGCCTGACCAAGATTGGCGTAGATTTTATTCGGGCCAAGTTCCGGTGCTGCGAAAGTGAGAGAAATATAAGGTTTCTTACTCACTTTTCCAGTGCGGTTCCAACCGCCGCCAATTTCAACATTGTCATCTGTAAAGATGCGAAAATCCGGTTGACCATCTTTTTCTTTGGCGTCGTTTGGTACAATGTTGATCGCTTTTTTCAGTGATAACATTGCCAGCGTACCATCAAAGCCGGTCTCGGTTTTCGTTACGTTTCCAATTGAAAGAGCCATTTTATCGTCTCCATTTTTAAGTTAAAGCGGGGCACCATTGCCCTGCGATACGTGACCGTTCATGGCAGACGCCTGGCATTTTCACCTCTCAAGGCAAGACCGGTAATTTTCAGTTTTTTGGTTCCGCGAGGAGGCGCGCCAAGCATTTCCAGGAAAAGTGGGTACCGGTTTTCCGTCAGGAAATGTGCAAGGAAAACGCCGGGGAAAAAAGTTAAAATGAGCGGTTGAAAATAACAGGCAATGCCATAGGTCTTCACGTGAGAGCAGGCAAAGGGGGTGCTGCTCGCTAAAAATGGAAAGTGGTAAAATGATCTCAGAAAGGGAAGCTTTGAAAGGCGAGATCCTATGATCTGACGCGCAGCTATTCACTTAAAAACGGTTTGCAAACGGCTAATTCGCCAAGGGGCAACCCAGGTTTTTGTTGAAACGGATGCCATGAAAAATGAAATGACGGCTGGAACCGCGCCGAAAAAGTGAGTAACCTTTCCTTAAAATTCAAAGCACCGTATGGCCATGAACAGACAATCTTCTGCATGGCCCGGCTGTTGGACTGAACCTATAAATAAAGCCGCGGTCTGGATGCCACAAACCATCATTCAATACTTTCCTTAAGCACTTTTGTGCGGGGGATTTCATTTTCTCTCCTCTTTTTCAGATGTGTTTTTCAGAATCAGGTGCAGCGCTGCCCGTGCCCAAACGCCTGATTACCGCCAATACGAAAATCTGCACCTATGTTTATATGAACACTTCAGCGTGCGGAATTTGTTTGTACTCTGGCCGTTTTGGAACGCAGTCATAAAGCTCATCGGGCAGGCCGTCGCACTGTTCTATGTTAAATACCCGATAACGTTTAAGGAAAGAAAATGATTGCGGGATGCGTTGTTCTTCCTCAGCCGCTTGGCACCCAAGTCTGGGTACAAAGCGATTAGCATAAACAATGATTGTGGATGTTTCGCCCTTGGGCACATTGCCACTTAGCTTTCGCGCTTGTTTATAAGTGAGCCAGCTTTGCGAGCTAAACCCGCGTTCAAACACTGGACCCCACAGCAATAAAATATTGATGCCGCTATAAGCGTTTTTGGTGTCGGCATTGGTTGGAAGTCCAATGGCGGCGCTGCTTGTCAGATCGCCCCAAGGCTGCACCCAAGGTATGAGACCTTGCTCTAAGTCGTGAATGATTTTGTTGCTCACTTCTTGATAAATGCTTGTTCTTTCCCTGTTTATCCCAGCTCGGGGCGCGTGAGTTTGTAGCTCGGTCAAGGCACATTTCTCCTTCTTCTTTCCGCGTTTTTCCCGCTGGCGGGGGGCGGTGAAGAAGACCTCTAGCCCCAAGCATCAGGGTGGTCGCAA
>JAEPQF010000155.1 GCA_017640685.1 Hyphomicrobiales bacterium | reverse complement strand
CAAACCGCCTAAAGACGCTTTCTAACTTTTCACTAAGTTCACTAAAACCGCTATGGGGCTCAAGTAAAACTTCATCCATATAAAGAGAGCGGTCAATTTCAATCTGAATAGCCTGAATAGATGAATTGGGCTTTCCATAATGCTCCGTAATATATCCACCAGCATAAGGTGTATTATAAGCCACATTAAAGCCTTTCTCAGTCAAAAGCTCGATGAGAAAAGCCACCATTTCACTATTTGCAGAATGACCAAATCTGTCGCCAACAACAATATCTGGACGAATAGAGTTTGAATAACCCAGCGAGCTTGAAGGCATCGAGTGACAATCAATCAAAATAGCTCTGTCAAATCGTGTAACTTGTTCTTCAAGTAATGATTTAAGCGCCTGGTGGTATGGGTAATAGAAGTTTTCAATGCGCCACAAGGCTTCTTCAAGGGTTAATTGTTGGCGATAAATCTCAAGGCCAGTTCCAACAACCCGGGCAATGGTGCCAAGTCCGGCAGCCACACGAACACTGTCGCTATTCGCATGAGAAGGTAAAGGAGAAGAAATAAGACGTGGATCTAACTCATAAGGTTCACGGTTCACATCAACATAAGCCCGTGGAAATGTCGCAGCTAGCAATGGCGCGCCAAGTTCTGTCGCAAACTCATACATATAATCAACCAGCGCATCTTCAGATTTTCGCAATAATAAAGGGCTTAACCTTGATTGATTGAGGAAATAGGGTGTGTAATGCCGGCCACTATGAGGGGAATTGAACACAAATGGCACAGTAAAATGGTCCGGATTTGAAACAATAAACCCAGGTACTTTCAGCTGATCAGTGTAATGAAGTTGAAAACCGTCCATTCAGACACGCAATTCCCATAACGACAATTCAAATTAACTTTGTTTAGGCAAAATATACAAAATAGTGACCATTGGCACGTTCTATGCGTATTTCCCCACAGCTAATATAATTTGGGATAAACTAAGCTTAAATATTATCCAAGCATTATGAGTGTACTATAAAGGTAATTATTAGGCCATGTGGAGAAATCACTAGTGCGTGTCGCACAAAAGTGGATACCGGTTTTGTGAAAAAAGACACGCCAAAACAAGAATCTAGAGCATTACAATGAATTCAAAACAAAGTGACATACTCTAGGTCTGCACGGCTTGATAATTTTTTAATATGATAATTAAAAAGCCCATTTGATTATGCTCATATGAAAAATGATCGTTTTTTAAGTGTGAGCCAGTGTCATCAAATCATAGTCATTTATTATGCGTTAAGCTATAATTAACCGAATAAGTTTGAATAGAGTGAAGACGAGTTTAAACTCAAGAAGGCCAAAACGTTTTAAGGAAAACTGCAATGTCAGAAAACAAGCCATCAGAGAAAAAAACACAAAAAATCCTGCTTGCAGAAGACGATGAATCAATGCGCATTTTCCTGCAAAAGGCGCTAAGTAAAGCTGGCTATCAAGTGAAATCCTACGGCACAGGTATTGAAGCGTTTGAACGCTTGAAAGAAGAACCTTTCACTCTATTACTAACAGACATTGTCATGCCTGAGATGGATGGCATCGAGTTGGCAAGAAAAGCGGCTGAAGTTGACCCTGAATTAAAAATTATGTTCATCACAGGTTTTGCGGCAGTAGCTCTAAATGCAGAAAATTCAACACCAGATGCAAAAGTCCTCTCTAAACCGTTTCATTTGCGTGATCTTGTAAATGAAGTTGATCGCATGCTGGCTGCATAAATAAAAAATATCTTATAAAAAATTAGGTGATTTCGTTGGTTAAAATACCAATGGAAACAATGTTAAGCTGATAAAGATTAATATTGATCTATTGAAAAGAATAGCCTAGTTATACCGGTGCGGGACGTTAGCTCAGCGGGAGAGCACTACCTTGACATGGTAGGGGTCACTGGTTCGATCCCAGTACGTCCCACCATCCGTTTCCTTCTTTCCAAATGCTTCTCATTAAAAAATTCATTTATACCAACTTCGAATTAATCTCTTTAGAATAGAACTCTATAATATCAGAGATAGAAACAGGTCGAAGTAAGAGCGCAAAGAATGAAACCTAAAATGTCCCCGCTAACTTCAAAAGTTGTATTGCTATTAGCCGCAGTTGACTTTGTCGCCTATAAATTATCATCAGTTCCCCCAGCCACACAGTTATATCTGAATAGCCTATGGTCTTATGGCCGCTGTCCGCCCTTGCATCCAGATATTAAATATGATGAAGATGAAGCCCGCCAACTTGGCTGGGCCGAAGCCATTTATACCCCCGGAATGGAATATATCTTGAGTGAAATGCGGATTAAAGGACAAGAAGAAACACCATTAAGATGGTTTCATGATGCCGTTTATGGTGCCAGCCTATATACATTTAATCTGTTTGAACTTTGTGAAAACAAACATTTGCCAGAAGCTTTACAAAGTTCAACATATTCAGATATTGCAGAAGTGAATATTAAAAATGATAGCTTCGATGAAATTATAAATGCTTGTGGTCAGGCTTTGAATGAAGTCGAACAGTTTGCATTACATTTTAATGATGCACGCAATAGATTTGAAAATGAACTGTCATCATCTAAAATTGAGTTATGGCCACCATTTAACGGCGTTACAAGAGAAGGCGCTGAAGAGTGGTTTCACTAATTTTGAACTCACTGTGAAAACTTAAGTCATCTGAATATTTACCAATTTTAAAAACGGTTTAACCAAAACAATCAATTTAGTTGACTTGAATTAATTTATGATATTTAATTTCTCTCATGACAGAAATTACAAAAAATACAGATGTTACTGATGGAAAGCTACCAACCGCAATAGAACATTTTGTTCTGCATTGGGGAGAAATGGGCACAAGATGGGGTGTTAATCGCTCTGTGGCACAAGTGCATGCCTTTTTATTTGTAAGCACAAAACCTCAAACAGCAGAACAAATTTCAGAAACTTTGGGTCTTGCGCGTTCAAACGTATCAAATTCACTAAAAGAACTTCTAACCTGGCAATTGATCAAACGGGTTCATGTCTTGGGAGATAGGAGAGATCATTTCGAAGCGGAAGCTGATCTTTGGGAAATGTTGATGAAAATCGCTGTGGGGCGCAAACACAGAGAGATTGACCCTACAATTGAAATGATGCGCCAATGCGCCAAGGAAGCTGATGAAGACCATAAAGTAGCACCTTTAGCAAAAGAGCGCATAAATGAAATGCTCGAATTCCTAGTAACAATGGATAAATGGTATATGGACATGGCAAGCGTTCCAAAAAATAAAATGTTCGCCATGATGAAAATGGGTAAGACGATCATTAATTTTGTCAGCATGGGAAGTTCTAAAAAATAGGGCATACGAAATGGGTTAGATTATAATCGAGCCCGCAATTTAAAATCGCAAAAAGAGGGAAACAAATGTCTAGATATAACTTTTGGTCAAGTAGTGGATGGTTTTAGCAAAAATTTTATTCCGTTATTTCTCTCTATACAGAAATAACGGAATATAGTGAAGGGTAGAGAAACATGCAATTATTAGTCAAAAATCAAGAGATAAAGCCAAAACAGCCTAATCTATTGAAAAAAAAAGCATCACCTTCACTAAAAACAGCAGTATGCAAAACGTTAAGATACCCAATTCTATTAGGTGATAATTGGGCCATATTGCCAAAATCAATTCAAAAACGGTTTGTAAAATGGACACAAAATAGAAAAGTCATCATCTATCAAGGGCGATTACTAGAAACCAGATTTTCAAAATTAGGAAAGCTATTGTCAGGTATTTGTTGTCTTATTGGTAACCCACTTCCTGACAAAAATAATGTACGCGGCCCTGCAACAGTGATCGTCCGGGAATGCCGAAAAACCAATGGACAAATCTGGACTAGAATTTACCCCAGAAAAAAAAGAGTTCCTCAAGTCATCCAATCAGTCAAAAGATTCGAAGGAGAAACAGGACTTGAAGAAATGATCACAAATTCAATTGGAATAGCTCTGAATTTAGAAGCCACACCAGATCGGCTCAATTTTATTTCAGATCACTATTTCATAAAGTTAGGTCGGAAAAAATTTAAAATACCGAACATACTCACGCCAGGTCGGCTTTGTGTTTCACACAAAGAAGCAGGGCCCAAACGGTTCCGTTTTAGCCTGACATTAACGCATCATCTTTGGGGGGAGCTGATATTTCAAACAGCAATTTTTGAGGAGATTGAACAATGACCAACGAATTATTATGGCTCGCCGTATTTATGCAAATCTTGATGGGAGGAACAGATACGCTCTTGCATCATGAGTTCACTGAGCGGTTGGCATGGCAACGTTCTGCTCAAAAAGAGTTAAAATTACATGCCTTGAGGAATTTCATTTACGCAATTCTATTTGGAGCATTCGCTTGGGGTGTCCCAACTGGCATATTCGCCGTCATAGCAATAGCTTTAATTGTTGCAGAAGTTCTAATCACACTATGGGATTTTGTCGAAGAAGATCTAAGCCGCAAACTACCTGCAACAGAACGAGTGCTGCATACATTACTAGCGTTAAATTATGGTGCGATTTTAATTTTACTCCTACCTGAATTATGGGCCTTTGCAAAACAAGCCACTGGATATATTCACTTCGATTATGGCATCGGCTCTTATGCACTTATGATCGCGAGCGCAGGCGTTCTACTCTTTGGCCTTAGAGATTATTTCGCAGCATTAAGGTTAGATAATTTAAAAGAATTACCAGCAGCAAACTTAATTGAAAAATTACGAGCGAACCAACATATCTTAATAACAGGAGCCACAGGCTTTGTCGGTCAAAGATTAACAAAAGCGCTTATTGAAAATGGTCAGAACGTAACTGTTTTAACAAGAAACCCAGAAAAAGCTTCAGCTCTTGGAACACCGATAAACATCATTACTGATTTAAATGAAATCAGAGATGATGCCCCGTTAGATACAATCATCAACTTAGCTGGTGAACCTCTTGCAAACGGATTGTGGACGACAAATAAAAAGCAAAAAATTTTAAAATCAAGAGAACACATCGCGGATGAAATCTATAGATTATGTAAGCGCCTATATGTACCTCCAAAAACAGTCATCACAGCCTCTGCAATTGGGTGGTATGGCTTAAGAGATGATGAAAATTTAACGGAAAACTCTGCCCCAAAAGACTGTTTCACCCATGAAGTTTGCAATTTAGTTGAGCAAAAAAATAACCGTCTAAAAGAGTTCAATTGCCGCCCTGTTAATTTAAGAATTGGTCTCGTGCTAGGCATAGAAGGAGGTATGCTGGCTAATTTACTCGTTCCCTTTGAATATGGTGTTGGCGGGCCAATAGGTGATGGAAGCCATTGGATGAGCTGGATCACTAGAGATGACTTGGTCCGTCTTATTATACATTGTTTAAAAAATGAGGAAATTGAAGGTCCAATAAACGCTGTTGCAAGTGAGCCAGTGAGAAATTCAGAGTTCACAAAAATGTTAGGTAGCGCACTTAAAAGACCAGCCTTCATGCCAATGCCAGCAAATTTCTTAAAATTACTATTAAGAGATTTTGCAACCGAACTCCTATTAGCTAGTCAAAATGTTGATAATACAAAGATAATTGAGGCAGGGTTTAAATTCAGAGCACCAACTTTAGAAAAAGCTTTTGAGCAAATTCTACCTATAAAAGATAGAGAGCTTAAGATCACAAATCCCTCACAAGAATATTATTTCTAATTGAGGATTAAGAAACATAATCTTCTAACTACGGTTTCAATGCTTTGGTAATTTCCTGAAAGGATAAATAATGTTTAAATCTGTAGTTGGTGCTCTCACACTTGGTACTGTTATGGTTGCTGGTAGCCTTCAAGCAGTCGCAACAACAAATTCTGGTTTTGAAGTCATGACTTCTCAATCGACAGTTTTCGAAAAGAAGCTGACAAAAGCTCAATGCCTTAAAAAATCTGGCTACAAATGGAGCTCATCAAAGAAGAAATGCGTGAAAGTTACACGCGGTTCCGATAGCGAAAAACGCGGTTCTTATTAAGCTTATCAAACATCATTTTGATAAAAAAACAGCCATTCAAATGAATGGCTGTTTTTTTTTATATCCGATAAAACGTTAAGCGCTTTCAGCAAGCTTAGCTGCTTTTTTTCTCTCGTTTGGATCAAGATGTTTCTTACGTAAGCGAATATTCTCAGGTGTAATTTCCACGAGCTCATCATCATTAATGTAAGAAAGTGCTTTTTCTAAAGTCATTTGCATGGGGGTGGTTAATGTTGTGGCATCATCCTTACCAGCAGCGCGAACGTTCGTGAGCTTCTTACCCTTAATAACATTCACTTCAAGGTCGTTGCCACGTGTATGTTCACCAACAATCATGCCTTCATAAACTTTCACACCATGACCAATCATCAAAGGGCCGCGCTCTTCAAGGTTCATCAAGGCAAAGGCAACGGCATCACCCATATTGTTCGAGATAAGTACACCCGTATGACGCCCTTGAATTTTCCCCTTGTGAGGTTCAAAATCATGGAACACACGGTTCATGATGGCAGTGCCTCGTGTATCTGAAAGAAGCTCAGAGTGATAACCAATTAACCCACGTGTTGGCACGCGCATAACCAAACGTTGGCGCCCACCACCTGAAGAGCGCATGTCTAGCAAATCACCTTTACGCTCAGAAAGTTTTTGCACAACTACACCAGAGTGCTCTTCGTCAACATCAATCGTTACTTCTTCAATCGGCTCATGACGAACGCCATCAATGGTTTGATAAACCACTTTCGGGCGAGACACAGTAAGCTCAAACCCTTCACGGCGCATTGTTTCAATC
>JAEPQF010000154.1 GCA_017640685.1 Hyphomicrobiales bacterium | reverse complement strand
ACCTCTTTTGGAATAATTCAATTCTTTTTGATGAAGAATCAGTGAGTTCCTTTTTGGAATGCTTCGCTTGGGTGCCCCAATTTTTCATCATGCAATGAGGTTTAGATGCAGCAAGAAAAAAACTTTAAAACACCGTTTGATGGGTTTGAACCTGATCAGGCGGCTGCGTTGCCTGAAGTGCAAG
Source organism: Hyphomicrobiales bacterium (assembly GCA_017640685.1). Taxonomy (GTDB): domain Bacteria; phylum Pseudomonadota; class Alphaproteobacteria; order Rhizobiales; family HXMU1428-3; genus HXMU1428-3. Next base: position 6,793 of record JAEPQF010000154.1, on the reverse strand, counting down.
ACATTATTGAAACCAGGCTGCCTGAGGTCTTGAGAGATTGTTTTTTAGCCTTTGAATCAAATGCTTCCTTGGAAAGTTATTTTCATGATGAAGGGCTTGATGATAAATTTATTCACTCTCAAAGGGAGCGGTGGCTCTCTTTATTGGGAGAGGGGATGAATGATGATTTTCGTGATCAAGCTTTGCGGAATGGTACAGCACAACGCCGGGCTGGCTTGTTGCCAAGTGATTGTGTTGCTTTTTATTCTTTTCTTCTAGAGAAGTTCCTACCTCAATTTGAACAGGGGAACCGAAAAAATAGCTCTGCACTTTCAGCTTTTGTCCGTTCTGTTTTTATAGATATGAATTTCGCGTTATCTGCTCTTTTTGAATTGGAGAAAGATGAGGTAAAGCGCAAAGAAGCGCTTTTGTTTTCGGATACTATTACAGATGAATTAGATCACTCGAAAGTTGTGCTGGATAGTCTTTGCGCCGATCTTGAGGGGGCAAGCTCTGACCTTTCACACTCGATTACGCAGATGAGTGAAGGGGTTGATATTGTTGATCGCAGTTCAGAGGCTACAGGTAATGCCATTCAATCTGTTGCGTCACGTATTGAGGAAATTCAATCGAACAGTCTTGAAGTTGGTGGACAAGCTGAGAGTATGTCCAAGCTTGCTGGTGATGCTGTTGAAAAAACAGACATTGCAGGAACAACGATCGAACAGTTGAAAGAAACTGCTTTAAAGATTTCTGACATTACTGCACTGATTGACACGATTTCACGTCAGACAAATCTTCTTTCTCTTAATGCCACGATTGAAGCAGCACGCGCTGGGGAAGCTGGTAAGGGGTTTGCAGTTGTAGCTGGTGAAGTGAAAGCTTTGTCTGAACAAACAGCCGATGCCGCAAGACAGATTAGTGAAAATATTACCAGTGTTGAACAAGCGGTTAGTACGACTGTTACAAACATGGGCGAAATCACACAGATTATTGGACAAATGAATTTGGCTGCAAATTCTGTTGCTGGCAATGTTTCAAACCAGGTTTCTGCTTTGAATGAGTTAAGTTCAAGTGCTCAAGAAGCGGCGAGTGGCGCCATTGAGCAACGTAACCCTATAAATATGTTTACCGAAACGGTCTCAGAATTGCAGGGCGTTTCGGAGGTTCTTGGGAGCAAAGTTGGCGTTATTAATCTTACCTTTGATAAGCTAGGGCATCGTTTAGCTATAACTGCCAATAGTATGGGAGATGTTGATAGTCGTGCACACCCAAGACTGCCTTGTGGAATAGGGGTGAGTTTAATGAGCAATGGCCAAAAATATAATACAACAGCACGAGATATTTCTCTTGAAGGCTCTTTGTTAGATTTAAAGGAAGGTGTTTTGGCTGTTGGTTCAACTGTGGAGATTAATTATAAGAATATCGGAACAATACAGGCTAATGTTCAAGGGCACCAACCTTTAGGGACACGGTTCCGTTTTGTAGATATGGAGCCTGAGGTTAGAAGTAAGCTTGATGCCTTTATTAAAGGAGCTGAAGCTAAGGAGCAAAAATATTTGCATATTCTTAGTGAACGCAGAGATATGATTGTGCGTGAATTTGAAAATGGCTTGAGTTCAGGGCGGATTACTAAAGCGGAATTGTTTGATCAGGCTTACGTGCCAATTGCGGGAAGTAACCCTGAACAGGTGACTACAAAAGCCTTACCGTTTTTGGATGATGTGCTCCCAGATATTTTAGAGCCAGTGCTTAAACTAGATGATAGCTTCATTTTTTGCGCTGCTGTTGATCGCAATGGTTACTTGCCAGTTCATAATAAGCAATATTCAAAACCCCAAGGGGATGATCCCGTGTGGAATGCATCAAATTCAAGAAATCGTCGAATTTTTGATGATCCTACTGGTTTGAGTGCGGGGCGGAATAGAAAAGTTCATTTGATTCAAACTTATTTGCGTGAACTAGGTGGTGGTGAAACTGTTTTCATGAAAGATATTTCAATGCCAATTGAAGTTGGTGGTGACCACTGGGGTGGTTTGCGCCTAGCACTTTCTATTTCTTAGAACTGCTGAGTTTGATTGAAATCAAACCGGATTTTTTCTTCTTTGTTATATTTTAAGCTCTTATATTGCCTAAATTTTTTGCGCTATAGAGTTTAGAATGATTTTATTATTTCTATAATGAGTTACTAAAACAAAACATTCCTGAAAATTTTAAGTTTTTTCTCTCTCTATTAATGAAACTTAACTTGATTTCTTTTCTTTGCGTTGGTTTAGATAAAAGTGTGAGGGGTACAAGTTAGTTATGAGTAGAGTTACCGATTGGTCTTTATCTAAACCACTAGAGTATATGCAACCGCATTATGATGTTGTTGTTATTGGATCTGGTTATGGGGGGGGAGTTGCAGCTTCCCGGCTTTCTCGTGCGGGGCTTTCTGTTTGTGTTCTGGAACGTGGGAGAGAGATTAAATCTAAAGAATTTCGTTCTGGTGCTTTTGCTAACATCCGTTCTTCCCAGATTAATGGTCGCAGAGTTCAACTGGGTGACCCAGCTAATCTCTATGATTTTCGAACTGGGGATGATGTGCATGTGCTTCTTGGTTGTGGTCTTGGTGGTGGCTCTTTGATTAATTCTGCTTTGGCTCTTCGTCCTGAATTAGACAGTTTGAAGCAAAGAGGCTGGCCAAGTTCTCTTTTTCAGGGAAATGAGCTTGAGAAAGGCTTTGTTCGAGCAGAACGAATGCTTGGGGTTAATCCCTATCATAAACCTAAAAAAATTCCTAAATTTGAAGCGTTTAAGGCTGGGGCTAAGTGTCTTGGACTAAAGGCTGAAGTTAAGAATAATGCTATTCATTTTAAAGATGGGGTGAATAGGGCCAATGTTGCTCAATCAGCTTGCACGCTGTGTGGAGATTGTTGGTCTGGTTGTAATGTTGGGGCGAAGAATACTGTTGCGCTGACTTATTTGACTGATGCTCTCAATCATGGCGCTGATATTTTTACCATGCTGCAAGTGAGAACGATTGAAAAACTTGACGCTGAGGATGAAAACAGTCTGTGGCGGGTGAATTTTAAACGAAATAAGAAATCGACTTTAGGAGAAAAAACCGGCCAGATGCTTAAAGGTTTCGCATCGGGAGAGGAGGTTCTTACTGAGGAAAAAGTCTCCTTAAATGTTACTGCAAATATTGTGATTGTTGCAGCTGGCTCCCTTGGGTCGACTGAAATTTTACTGCGCTCAAAAGAACATGGTTTACAACTATCTGACCAGTTGGGTAAGAAGTTTTCAGCTAATGGTGATGACCTTGTTTTGGGAGTTAACCAGGATATTTATGTAAACGGTAATGCAAGCCATAAGCTTTTAAAGAGACAAAAGGGGCAAAAAAAGCCAGATCAAGTTGGACCGAATTGTATGGGTTATATTCGCTATAAGGATAAAGACTTGCCAGGTGGTTCTATGCTTATTGAAGATGGTGCAATGATACCGGCGATGTCTGCAATGGCGCCTCTAAAAGCTCTTACCTCTGGTAAACCGAAACGGGCTGCTAGAATGTTGATTGATGGTCCTAAGAAGGGATTGCGCGCGCATACGCAGACCCATTACCTTGTTTCACATGATAGTTATGAAGGGAGGATGGTTTTAAAAAATGATCGTTTACAAATCGAGTGGCCTGAAATTCACGATCAAGCGCTTTATCAAAAATATGAAGAGGTGATGAAGACAATGATTGAAGGACTTGGAGGGGAATATAAGCCAAGCCCACTCTCAGAAATGGGAGGCCGTAAAGTGACAGCTCATCCTTTAGGTGGTTGTGGTATGGGGGATAGTGTTGCTTCAGGTGTCGTTAATCATAAATGCCAGGTGTTTGATGGCGGGTGTGACGACGTGTCTCATGACTTGAACAACGAAGGTCAAAAGGTGCATTCAGGTCTTTATGTTTGTGATGGTGCTGTTATGCCAAGCTCTCTTGGCTCTAACCCAATGCTTACTATTGCTGCGTTAGCGGAACGTGCGATGATTTTACTTGCACAAGACTTAGAGCTTGAATTTGATGATAAAAAACAAAAGGGTGCGCCATTGAGAGTGGCTGCTGGGTAGTTGCAGGTTTTATATGCACCAACTTCATCTTAGTTTTTGAAAAGAACTCATTAGATTACAAGAGGTTCTCAGCTTAGGATTAGACAACTTAATCTGTTTGATGAGACTTTTTATATGCCTGCAAATGAAAAAAACGAAACTGATTTTGATCTGAGAGTTGCTTATTTATACTCTCATTATGGGATTGAAGCTCTTTCTGTCGCGCGAGAAAATATGCTTAGATATCGCGCGGCTGAAGATTGGAGCAAGGAGCAAGAGTGGTTGGATATTTACAATCAAATACTTTTATTATTTGATCAATCTCAAGATTTTGCTTATATGAATTGAATTTTATTCTTTATCTTTTTGTTTTGCTCAAAAATATAATTTCATATTATGCATTTGTTGGGTGTGGTTGCATGATTTATGTTTTTAGAGTCTGTATTTATCGAGATACAATTTAGTGTCTCTTAATTCCATTAGAGATACTATTAATCATGCGTTTCGTTTTATTCGTTGCCAGTCTATTGTGTTTTTCTCTTAGCATTATTCCTAGCTATGCTGAAGAAAAACAAACTCCAAAGAAAGCTCTTTTTGTTGAATTGAATTCTCAAAAACAAGTTGGACCCAATTGTCAAGTTAGCTTTGTTATGAAGAATGACCTTGGCGAAGAATTGAAACAATTTGTTTTTGAAGTGGTTATTTTTGATGAAAATCAACAAGTTGTTAAGTTGTTGGTTTTGAAAAGTGGTGAATTGATTAAGGGCAAGACACGGGTTAAGCGATATGGTTTGAAAAACCTGACTTGCAAAAAAATCAGCCGTTATCTCATTAATGATATTAAGCAATGTGATGTGAAAGGGTTTACTCCAAAACTCTGCCTGCAATCACTCGTATTAACTAATAAGACAACATCAAAGTTTGGATCTTAAATTTATGCAAGAGTTATTATCAGCAATTCAGCTTGATCAAGCACTGAATATTGTTAAACAGGGTGGCCCTGTTGTTGTGATTTTGTTGCTGCTTTCACTGGTGGCAACGACGCTTATTTTTATAAAGCTGTTTCAAATTATCTGGTTTCGCATTGGCTCGAACGCTGGCATTAATAAAGTGATTGAGCTTTGGCTAAACGGGTATACGCATGAAGCTTATGAGCTGGTTAAAACAAGCCATAATCCAACAAAAAGCATTCTGGCTCATTTGATGAGAGGACTTTTGCAACGCTCGGTAGATCAAAAAATTGTTCGTGAGGATGTCGAGCGCATTGCTTTGAGAGAAGTTGGCAAGCTTCGTTCGTATATGAGGCCACTTGAGGCGATTGTTCAAATTGCACCATTGTTAGGATTGTTTGGAACGGTAATCGGGATGATTGAAGCGTTTCAAACTTTGCAAAGTGCTGGGAGTGAAGCTGACCCGGCTGTATTGGCGGGTGGTATTTGGGTTGCGTTATTGACAACTGCGGTTGGTTTAGCTGTTGCTATTCCATTGGCTTTTGTTGTTTCTTGGTTTGATGGGCGCATTGAATCTGAGCGTTTAACGATGCAAGAATCGATTACGAGTTTGCTGACGGGCCGTGTGACTGATGCAAACAGACAACCTAAAGAGACTGAAGAGACGGTTAGACATGCAGCTTAAGGCACCAGAAAAAAAATCCCTTAATCTTAGTTTAACACCTTTGATTGATGTGGTTTTTCTTCTTCTGATCTTTTTTATGTTGGCTTCTACGTTCTCACGGTTCTCATCTTTGCCATTGGCTGTCAATAGTGGGCAAAGCCAGACGAATAATTCGAAGAAGTTTGTTTTGGTGCGGGTGAAGAAAGATGGTGTGATCGAAGTTAATGGTCAGACTGTACCGGTTGAGGGGTTGGTTAAAGTGATTGATGATTTGGCTGTTGAAGAGGGGATGAAGCTGTTCATTAAGCCTCTTGAAGAAGCGACTGTACAAGACCTTGTTGTGGTGATGCAAAAAGCAAGACAGTCGAAATTAAATAACCCGCTTGTTGTGCGATAGGTTTTCTCAATGGAATTAAAGTTTGAAAAGAAAAAACACAGTGAGGAGAATTTAATTCCTCTTATTAATATTGTGTTTTTGATTTTGATTTTCTTTTTGATCACAACGGTTATTCGTCCCTTTTCAGCTAAAGATATTGAATTGGCTAAAGCTGTTGAGAACGACAAGTTGAATAAAGTTGTTCATAGCTTGGTGATTGATAAAAATGGGGCTCTTACAGCCAATGGCGGCACGATCACGTTGGACGTTTTACCTTCTGTTTTTCAGGCTGAAGGTGAGGCTGTTCAAACTGTGAATATTATTGCTGATAAAGCACTGGCTGCGGATAAATTGCTTGAAATTGTTAGCCAACTTGGCGATTTAAAATTGAAAAATATTAAATTGATAATTGAGATCTCGAAATAATGAAAAACCTCTCATTATATCATTGGTTTGTTGCTCTTTTTGGAGCTGTTTTTTGTCATGCGCTATTAGCGTTTAGTTGGCCAGCTGATGAGACATCTAAGATTGAGCGCTCAGCTGGCGCGCCTGTAACCATTGTTGGCTCTTTATCTGCCTTTGCTGAACAGCAACCAGCTGAAGAGACAATTGAAGAGGTCGTTGAGCCTGTTGAAGATGTCTCAGAGATTGAGCCAATAGAGCCTGTTGAAGAACCAGAACCACAAGTCGTTGAGAAAGAGCTTGTTTCTAAAGAGATTGAACCAGATGAACAATCTGAATTGCCGG
>JAEPQF010000153.1 GCA_017640685.1 Hyphomicrobiales bacterium | reverse complement strand
AATTTCGTCCCCCCACTTGCACACCATGCCCAGCATAATAAAACAAACCAACAGTACCGCGCCCACCAGCTTCTAACTTTTGCGCAAATGTTTTAATCGCCCGCTTCATATCATTCTGTGAAAGGTCAAGCGAAGAGATCACTTCAAAACCAAGCTCACCCAGCACCTTCGCCATGACGGTGGCATCATTTTTAGGGTTATCAAGAGGAGAAGTATGTTTGTAAGCCGAGTTACCAATCACCAATGCAACACGCCCTTTTTCAGCCCATGCAGACTGAGAAAAGCTTAGCAAAGAAACACTAAACCCAACCAAAATCAAAAGTGAAAAACGAAACATCAGCCCAATCCCCATAACTCTAAAATGAGAGCAAATTTATAAATTTTTAGGTAATTATAGCTGATCAAATATAAAATAGCGATCATAGAAGCCGTTTGTTTTAATTAAATAAATTTAATCAATATCTCTCATTCTGATGAAGGAGCTCAGCCCAGTTAGGGCTGAGGGACATGGCGTAGCGCTAGCGTAGACCGGTGCATAAGATCAGCCCGAACGGAGCGTAGTGAGTACGGATAAGCTGATCGCAAAAAAAGCGACGTCCCCTCGGAGGCTCAAACGCGATAACGTTTGAAATAGCCGTGAGAGAAAAAAGTGCGAATGCTTTACCCCGGGGTTGCTAGTAGGCAACCTAAAGGCCCCTAAACACATCTGAAGCACAAAAAAACCTAAGTGAAATAATTTCACTTACGAAGATAGATTGATTTATTCGTAGAAATCTCACCCGTCGGTAACTTAACTTCCTGCAAGACCGCCATTTGCTGACCGTCAGGAGAAAGCCGGCGAATAACAGACATCAAAACAACCCCATTCATCGCAGCAGCTGTATTCAGTTCATGGCTAGAAACAACAGTGATAGAAAGCGCATCAACCAAATCTCCACCATTGAAAGGCGCTAATTCACCATTCGGCTCACCGCGCAAGCTCATTTCATGGGTTTCATTCTCTTTGTCCGTCCACCGCATATCAAAAATAAGATCGCCCCCCTCATCATGAATATGATAGGTCGCAGAAAGAGGCACCTCACCTTGTTCAAAATCACAAAGCCCTGTCTCAAGAATCCAGTCTCCTAAAAATAATTTATAAGGCTTGCTCATTGAACTCTCCGCAATAAAACCAGTTATCATTCAGTGTTTTTCTTTAAAAGCTTCAATCAAAAAATCAAGAAAAACTCTGATTTTCTTAGAATGCTCTCGATGAGACGGATAAAGAGCATAAATATTATGTGCCTCAACTGTCCAATCCGGTAATACAGGCACTAGAGAACCCGATGTTAGAGCATCGTCAACAAATTGCTGCGGCAATACAACAATACCAAGCCCTGAGCAGGCTGCATTCTTTAAAACAAGAGAATTATTAGCACGATAATGCCCCTTTACATGCACACTCTTTTGCTGCTTTTTATTTTTGAATAACCACTGATCTAGTGAAGAAGACAGACTGTAAATTAAACAATTATGATCAATTAAATCTTCTGGCTTTTTAATTTTTTTAGCACTTTGAATGTAACTCGGTGACGCACAGGTAATCCTTTGAAGACTTGCCAATTTTCGTGAAATTAAACTTGAGTCTTTTAATCCCTGCGTCCCGCGAATAGCAAGATCAAAACCATGTTCAAAAAAATCTAATTGTCGACCATCCAAAGGTCAATTGTAATTTCAGGATAAACACGCATAAAATTTTCAATAATTGGAGAAAGACAAATTAGGCCAAGAGACATAGGAGCATTAATTTTTATTATACCTTTTGGATTATCATTTAGATCTTTTAGAAGTTCATCAGTTTCATTTAACTGATCAAGTATGATCGAAATTCGTTCAAAATAATGCTGGCCAATTTCCGTTAAATTCAGCGTTCGTGTTGTACGAATTATTAATTGTGTTTGAAGTTCGGCCTCTAGCTCCTTTACATTCTTACTAATCGCAGCATTTGAAAATCCCAGATCACACGCAGCTTTATGAAAGCTACCAAGCTCAACAACACGTCGAAAAATTTTTAAGGCGGTTAATTTATCCATAGTAATCTCATAAAATTATAGACACTAAGATCCAAAATCTCATTGTTCACTATAAGTGAAATATATTTCAATTAAATCACTATTGTTAACAATCAAAACATTGCCCATCATCTCTTTATCCATGCTTAAAACATAAATAATTACGGAGATGAAATATGTATAATCAAGCAATCAAAATATTAATTTCAGGAGTTTTGCTCACATCAATAGCAACAGTGGTGAAAGCTGAACCAGAAGCCGGAAAAAGTCCTTGGGGACCAAATGACGAAATTGGTGCTCTAAATAATATGAACGACAAAAGTCGTTTAAGCATACTAAAAAAAATTTCAAGCGGTAAAGTCTATGACTTGAGTGTTGAATATTATGTCGGTATGCCGAGTTATGATTTTAATGGGCAACCAAGATATCAAATTTGGAATGTGCATACCCCAAAAGGAACAATTGTTGATGATACAACTGGCATGGGAAAAGACATTAACGAACACGTAACCTATTCGGGAACGGCCATTTCAATGTACAGTCACACAGGCACGCATATTGATGCCTTAGCTCATTTTGGGCTCAATGGAAAAATTTATAATGGGTTTACAAATAAAGAACATCTAGGAGATCGAGGCTGGCGACGTTCTGGAGTTGAAAAATATCCTCCAATAATTGCACGTGGGATTTTAGTAGATGTAGCCGCATACAAAAAAGTGAAAATGCTACCAGCAAGTTATGGCATCACAGTTCAAGATATTGATGAAACTCTCGCAGCTCAAAAAATAAAAATTAAACAGGGCGATGTTGTTATCGTAAGAACAGGACGTATGAGCATCTTTAAAAACAGAACTGCTTATATGAAAAATTCACCCGGCTTAACGCGTCAATCAGCTAATCATTTAGTAAATCTAGGTGCAATTTTAGTTGGAGCAGACAACATTAGTACAGATGTTTTGCCATCAAAAGAAAGCCCAAATTACATTCCTGTTCACAGCTCATTATTAACAGAACGAGGAGTGCCAATCATGCAAAACATTAATACAGAAGAACTCTCGCAAGATAAAATCTATAAATTTGCATGGATTGGTGCTTCACTAAAATTACGCGGATCTGATGGTGGACCAATGCGACCAATTGCAATACCAATTAAATAAAGAATGAGAATTGATAAAAACACCGCAAGCAGTATCTACATTGCTGCTTGCACAAAAAAACCGCTCGCATTTTGTGCAAACGGTTCGGAACGGTCAATTTTATAATTAATAATCCAAATTACCAATAACAGATAAAATGGAGCGGGCGATGAGATTCGAACTCACGACCCCAACCTTGGCAAGGTTGTGCTCTACCCCTGAGCTACGCCCGCTGAAAATGGGTAATCACCTGAAAAACAAAAATAAGATCCTAGAGCTAATTTTGTATCTTTAAGAATAATCTTAAAGTACAAAGCCCCAAAACCTCGTGTCTAACAAGATGATGTGCAACGGGTTCTAGATCATTCCAACAAACTTGTCCAGAGTAAAAAATCAATTTTTTTATTCATTGCCACTTTTCAGGTAAAATAACTCAACAAATAGCTATTGAAAATCAGAGATGAAAAGCCCACACTTAATATAAAGAAACCAACAAATAAATATAAAGAGAGAAAACCCGTGAGTGAATATGGCATCGGAACAAATCAAAACGATCCATCCTTAATAAAAACAGATCTAATCAAAGACAGCACCACAAAAACATTCATGGAAGACGTGGTCGCTGAATCTCAAAAAGTTCCTGTGATTGTTGATTTTTGGGCCCCAAACTGTGCACCATGCGCCCAGCTAACGCCTGCTCTTGAAGCAGCGGTAAGAGAAGAAGCTGGCGCTGTTAAACTGGTTAAAATAAACACTCATGAATGCCCAGATCTTGCTGCTCAATTCCGCATTCAATCTGTTCCAACCATTTATGTATTTAAAGACGGTCAACCGATCGATGGTTTCGCAGGTGCAATGCCTGAAAGTGAAGTGAAAAAGTTCGTCAAAAAATTAAGCGGAGCCGCCGAAGGCATGGCCGCAATCATCGACGAAGCTAATGAAAAAAGAGAAGCCGGTGAAGCACAATTAGCAGCTGACCTTTATTCTCAAATCTTAGCACAAGATCCTCAAAACCCAGACGCCATTGGCGGCCTTATGAAATGCTACATTGACATAGGCGAAATCGAAACCGCTCAACAAGCGCTCACCATGATGCCAAAAGAAATTGAAAATCATGCCGCCATCACAAGCGCTAAAGCTGCTTTGGACTTGGCTCTAAAATCTGGTGACACAGGTGACCTTAGCGGCCTCATTGCTGAAGTTCAAACCACCCCTGAAAACCATGAAAAACGCTTTGAATTAGCAATCGCCTATAATGCAAATAACAAACAAGCTGAAGCCGTAAATGAGCTCATTACGATCTTAAAACACAATATGCAATGGAATGATGGCGCCGCACGGACTCAATTACTTGAATTTTTTGATGCCTGGGGCCCAAAAGACGAAAACACCATTGAAGGAAGAAAAAAATTATCGTCCCTACTTTTCGCTTAATTTAAGGTGTAAACTATCGACGATATTCAAATTAAAGTTTTTTTCGTTTATTTAGTCAAAAGCAACGCGGTAAAAAATAGATCGCCAGCAAAAAGAAAAAACCATGACAAGCCCAGCGCATAAATACCGTTTGTTATCTGATTTGCCTGATACAATCCCGCTTTTCCCATTGAAAAACGTGATTTTGCTACCCAGAAGCAACTTGCCATTGAATATTTATGAGCCCAGATATCTGCAAATGACAGATGACGTTTTAGGTAATGAGCGGTTAATAGGAATGATCCAACCTGAATCAGGCTTTGAAGCTGAGCTGTCTTCAGATATTTTTGTCCCCCTTAGAACAACCGGCTGTGTTGGCCGTTTAACAGAGTTTTCTGAAACAGAAGACGGACGCCTACTGATAACTCTCACGGGAGTTTGTCGGTTTGATATCTTAAACGAAGAAAAAACAGATCTCGCATATAGAAAATTTAAAGTAGATTATTCAAGGTTTGAAAAAGACTTAGAACAGGGCTTTGGAGAAGATCAAGTTGACCGAGAAAATTTACTTAACATCCTGAAAACCTATCTACAACTTCATGAACTCGACGCTGATTGGGACTCAATTAACCAATCTTCAAACGAATTCCTTGTAAACACCCTCTCCATCATCAGCCCTTATGGAACTGAAGAAAAACAAGCGCTTCTAGAAACACCAGACCTAAAAAGCCGCTCAGAAGTCCTAATGGCCTTGGCTGAAATGGATATTGCGTCTCGAAATGATGACACAGGCAATACAATTCAATAACTAAGCAAAAAACAGCATCAACCAACTGAAAACGAAAGAAAAATGGAAAAATCAGAAGAAAATAATTTAGAAATCGACCCCAAACTTCTAGATATTTTGGTCTGTCCGTTAACCAAAACCCCCCTCATTTATGATAAAGAAGCCGGCGAACTCATCTCAAAAAAAGCAAAACTTGCCTATCCGATAAACAACGGCATCCCCGTCATGCTCCCCTCAGAAGCAAGACAACTGAAGGACGAAGAATGCTAAGCTATTGTTATAACTCGAATAGTTAACTAAATTTACAAAACAAAAAACTAATTTCATACAGCAAGAAAAAAGAATTCAACCCTTTTTCAAGTAAAAAGTTCAAGACTAAATAATCTTTGAGCTCAAAATCAGCCGAGAGCGAAAAACGTAGGCCGAATGGCCGTCGGCGCGTTGCGCCGCCCCTCGGAGGGCCCGTAGCTTCGCTACGGAATAGCCCGTGAGAGAAAAAACTACTATACATTTCCCCCAAACTAAGCTATATGCTGACCTCTTCAAGAAGGTAAAAAGATAAAACCTTGTTGATTTTCATGAAAATATAGACCGCAAGAACTGTGTCTCGCTCACATGACTAAATCAAATGGGTGGCGCCGTTCCTCTGTGATAGAGTTAAGAAAGTTGTGACAATGAACATTATTGAACAACTCGAAAAAGAACAAATTGAAGAGCTAAACAAAGTTCGTGAAGTTCCTGAATTTGCTCCTGGTGACACAGTTAGAGTTAACGTGAAAGTGGTTGAAGGCGACCGCAAACGTATTCAGGCATATGAAGGTGTGTGTATCGCACGTTCTGGCAAAGGCCTACACGAAAATTTCACAGTACGTAAAATCTCATATGGCGAAGGTGTCGAGCGAATTTTCCCTATCTTCTCACCATTAATCGATTCAATTGAAGTTGTACGCCGCGGTAAAGTACGTCGTGCGAAACTTTATTATCTACGTGGTCTTCGTGGTAAAGCTGCACGTATTGCTGAACGCAAAGATGCTAAAGGCACACTAACAAAGAAGAAAAAAGCCAAATTCAAAGGCTTTGATCGCCCAGCAGGTGATGCAGAAGATCTAACAGTGATCGAAGGTTTGAACTCAACAATTCAAACTCAAATCAATAAGCTAGGCGTTATCAAGCTCGAGCAAATCGCAAACCTAAGCGATGATGAAATCGTACAACTTGATGAAGCTCTAGGCCTTAGTGGCAAAATCGAAAAAGATGACTGGGTAACAAAAGCTCAAGAAGCTATGACAGCTGCAACAGTTGAAGAAGTCCCAGCTGAAGAAGACGAAGCAGAAACTTCTGAAGAAGAAGCAAAAAGCGAATAGTTTTTTTCAATCTTAAATAATATCTGGTGACCTAAATAGTTTAGGTCACCAGTAATTTTCATCCGATTTATAAATTCGATATAATACCAATATTGTGCCACTCGAATTCATCGGTGCTGAAAATCATGGCGAAGATCTACCAAATTCGACCTGCAAAAATAGAAGATGTTCCTCAAATCCAAAATCTTCTTAAAGTCACATGGCATTGGTCTTATGATGACACCATAGGCTACGAAAAAG
>JAEPQF010000152.1:5073-7009 GCA_017640685.1 Hyphomicrobiales bacterium | reverse complement strand
TGAATATGTCTGAAATTATAAATCTATAGAAGAAGTTAAGATTATTTAGATGACTGTTGCTCCTGTTGAGTTAGCCGATAGCTCTCCTAAAAAACGTTCTTTAAAAGCTGTTCATCCGCTTGGGCATTTGTTTCCTTATTTGAAGCGCTACCCGTTTATGCTGGGATTGACGATTTTTGCGTTGTTGGTTGCTTCTATTGCGACTTTGGCCCTTCCTTTTGCAACTCGTTTGGTGATTGATCATGGCATTGCAACAACGAACGCTGCTGGGATAGACGCTTACTTTCAACTTCTTATATTCATCGTCACCCTTTTGGCGCTTGGTTCTGCGCTGCGCTTTTATTGTGTTTATTGGCTTGGTGAGCGGCTTGTCGCTGATCTTAAAACTGATGTGTTTAAAAAATTGGTTGGTTTTAGCGCTCAATTTTTTGATGTTAACCATTCTGGTGAGCTGATGTCACGCTTGGCAGCGGATACCACATTAATTAACACAGCCATTCGGGCCAGTGTTAGTCAGGCGCTTCGCAATGGGGTTGTGCTTATTGGTGGCTTGGTGATGATGGTGATTACCAGTGCGCAGTTATCTGTGATGGTGATTTTGGCAATTCCTATCATTGTCCTCCCCCTCGTGTTTTATGGCCGCGTAGTGCGCCGTCTTTCCAATACAGCGCAAGACACAATGGCTGAGCTGAATAAATTTGGCGCCGAGATGCTCTCGAATATCCGTACGGTTCAGGCTTTTAATGCAGAAAGCGAAGTGACGAACCGCTTTACACAAAGTAATGAGCTTACTGTTATAAAAGCTATGATGCGTACCAAAGCGCGTGCTTTTTTAACGGCGATTGCTATTTTTCTTGTTATGGTCAGCATTGTTTTGATTTTGTGGTATGGTGCTCATGATGTGATTTCGGGTGATATGAGTGCGGGAACGCTTGTTCAATTTATGCTATATGCGGTTTTTGCTGGTGGTTCTCTTGGTGCTTTAACGGAAGTTTGGGGAGAAATCGCGCAAGCCGCTGGTGCTGCAGAGCGTTTGTCAGAATTTTTGAGCCATAAAAGTGAAATCAGCTCACCGGTTAAGCCTGCTAAATTAGCGCAGCCTCTTAAGGGCTCACTTCACTTTAAAAATGTTGATTTTGAATATCCATCTCGTTCTGGTGAGCCGGTATTAACGGATGTGAATTTTACGATTAAAGCTGGTGAGCGCGTGGCTCTTGTTGGTGCCTCTGGGGCTGGTAAGAGTACGATTTTCCAACTGCTTCTTCGATTTTATGATCCAAGCACTGGTGCTATAGAAATAGATGGTGTGCCTATAAATAAGCTTGATTTGAATGAGTTACGTGATTGTTTTGCACTTGTGCCGCAAGAGGCAAGCCTGTTTGATGCAAGCATTTATGAAAATATCGCTTTTGCTCGCTCAAGTGATGGTCAGTCAGTTGAGAATAAATTCTCTAAGGAAGAGGTTGTTGAGGCCGCTAAAGCAGCACAGGCTCATGAGTTTATTGAGAGCTTTGCTGAAGGGTATGAGACGATTATAGGTGAAGGTGGGCAGGGGCTTTCAGGCGGGCAGCGCCAGCGGATTGCTTTGGCTAGGGCTATTTTGCGGGATGCGCCGATTTTATTGCTTGATGAGGCGACAAGTGCTTTGGATGCTGGTAGTGAAGAAAAGGTTCAAAAAGCGCTTGAAGCTATTTTAAAAGGGCGAACAAGCTTGATTATTGCGCATCGCCTTTCAACGGTTATTACAGCTGATCGTATTTTGGTGTTTGATCAAGGGCGTTTTGTTGAAGAGGGGACGCATGAGGAACTTCTCTCAAAGGGTGGGATTTATGCCGAACTTGCTCGTACACAATTGCAGCCTGAAGCAGTTGCTGATTAATCCTAGAACCTTCCTTTTTCTATAATACTGGTACCCCCAAATTTAATAAGTCGGGAT
>JAEPQF010000152.1:0-5063 GCA_017640685.1 Hyphomicrobiales bacterium | reverse complement strand
CGCTGAAAGGTAAAAAGGCCTTAGAGTTTGAAAACGATCTTTCAAACTCTAGACTTTTTTTCAGTGATTGAAGTTTTATTTCTCTGTTAGCTTTAATTCGATCCGGCGGTTTTTCGCAAAAGCTTCTGGTGAATTTGCTGTGTCTAGTGGGTGGTTTTCACCAAAGCCAGCGGCGACGAGACGATTAGGGGGTACGCCTTCATTGATCAAGAAACGAACCACTGAGGTTGCTCTTGATGATGATAGTTCCCAGTTAGACGGGAAGCGCGGTGTGTTAATGGGCTGGCGGTCTGTGTGGCCATCGATCCGCAAGACCCATTTGATATTCCCTGGGATCTTTTGACGAATTTCATTGATGGCTGAGGCGAGTTTGCTCATTTCAATTTGGCCAGCTGGGTTTAATTCGTCAGAGCCGGATTGGAAGAGTACTTCTGATTGGAAGACAAAGCGGTCGCCAACAACACGAATGCCTGGGCGGTTGCCAAGGAGTTTTCTTAAGCGGCCGAAAAAGTCTGAGCGATATTGGCTTAACTCTTGAACACGTTTTGCAAGTGCGACGTTGAGGCGAGAGCCTAAATCTTTGATTTGTTCTCTTTGTTCTTTGTCTTTTTCTTCGGAGGCTTCAAGGGCTTCGTTCAAAGCTGCGATTTGGCGGCGAAGGGCGGCTAATTGCTGGTTTAATAATGCCACTTGAGCTGTTGCTTCTTTTGAGAGCTCTTTTTCACCCTTGAGGCGTTTGTTGAGTTCATCAATTTGCAATTGAGTGTTTTTGTTTTTGCTGTCACCAAGGCCAATAATAGTCTCTAATTTTTTGTTTTTATCTTGGTTTTCAGCCAAGGTTGCTTTTAATAGTGCGATGCTGCTTTCCAAGTCTTTCTTTTCGTTTTTTTCTAAGGAAAGTAGATTGGTGAGCTCTAAAATTTGGCGATTGAGCGTTTGAATGGCGCTGTCTTTACCAGTTGCTTCCTGGGTTACGAAATATTGCGCAACAGACAAGACAGAGAGCAGGAACGTCATAACGAGCAGCAATGTGGCCATTGCGTCAACAAAGCCTGGCCAGTAAGACCCTTCATCTCTATAGCGCCGCCGGGCGCGCCCAAAGGCCATCTTAACGTCCTCTGTTTTTGAGTATCTCAGCCATTAAGTGGCGCATTTCAGCATTTTGATTGGCTTGTTCATCCATCCATTGACGAACGATTTTTTGCTCAGCTCGCATTTGGCTAATCAATTGTTCTAAGCTGTCGGCAACGTTGACACCATTTTGGCTGACCATGCCACCTGTGTTCCGGTCAAGGCGTTCAGCAACGGCTGAGAGCATGTGACCTAACTCAGCGTTATTGGCGACTTTGTCGGAAGTGGCTTTGCCGTTTTCACTTTCAACAGTTGTCATGCTTGCTAGCCATTCTTCTGTTTCATGATAGAAGCGATTTTGAGATTGGCCGGATTGAAGATCTAAAAAGCCCAGAATAAGTGAGCCTGCAAGACCAAAGAGTGAGGATGAAAAGGCTGTGCCCATGCCTTGCAAGGGAGCTTGAAGCCCTTGTTTTAAGGCTTCAAACACGGCAACACCGCCTTGGCCCGATGTATCTAATGAGCTGATGGTTTCTCCAACAGACTGAATGGTACCAAGTAGGCCCCAAAATGTTCCTAAAAGGCCTAAGAAAATAAGAAGGCCGACTAAATAGCGGGATGTATCCCTTGCTTCGTCAAGGCGTGAGCCAAGACTATCTAGAATGGCGCTTGTGACATTGGTTGAGAGAGTAAAAGGGCCAGATTGATTGCGTAGCATGTTAGCCATACTGGCCATCATGGTTGGTGCTTTGCCGCCTTTTGTGTTGCCAGGGTCTGCGAAGCGGAAATTGTTAATCCAGCGAATTTCGGGGTAAAGCCTTAAAATCTGGCCAAATGAATATAAAGCTCCGATTAAAAGCACCGCTAAAATCATGCCGTTAAGGGCTGGATTTGTCATAAACGCTGATTTTATTTGGCTAAATAGGATTGCGCAAAGGAACCCTATTAAAGTGAGAAAAACAATCATTCGCCATAAGTAAACACCTGGCCTCGATACCGTTACCATTACTTTTGCCACTCACTTTTACATGCTGGCTTGGTGCTCAGCATGCTCCCTGTCTGATCGATCAGAGTTCACATTACCGCAAAAATCTACAGAATCAAATAAATCGTTTACCTCGTGATTAAAAGGTTCGTCTTTATGGTAAATTTTATTAAGCAGTATTTAGAACTTTTAACATGGCTTTATGGATGGGCAAGTTTGCGGCAAGAACATGACCTTTATCTAGCATTTTTGTGTCACAGTCTAAATCTGTGACGAAACCACCAGCTTCACGTACTAAAATGATACCAGCTGCCATGTCCCAAGCTTGAATTCCACGCTCCCAATAGGCATCAAAGCGGCCAGCAGCAACCCAAGCTAAATCAAGAGCGGCTGAACCTGTACGCCTTAGGCCAGCGACTTCTTTCATCATGGCTTGTTCTTCTTTTAAGAATTGAACATGGCCTGATTTTCCCCGATGGGGAATGCCTGTGACGACAACGGCATCTTCAAGTTGTTTGCGCCCAGCAATTCGGATGCGGCGGTCATTTAAAAAGGCGCCTTTGCCTTTTTCAGCCGTGAAATATTCATCCATCACTGGGTTATAGACCATGCCAGCGACGATTTCCCCTTCACGCTCTAGCGCAATGGAGATGGCGAATAGTGGAATGCCGTGCAGAAAGTTTGTTGTGCCGTCTAAAGGGTCAATAATCCAACGGTGAGTTTTGTCTGGTCCTTCAACGAGGCCTTGTTCTTCCATTAGGAAGCTATAGCCATGGCGAGCTTTTGATAGCTCTTCATGCAATGTTTTTTCACATGCTAAGTCTGCTTGTGAGACAAAATCTGAAGGTCCTTTAACTGAGACCTGTAGTTGCTCAACCTCATTAAAATCGCGGATGAGGCGACGGCTTGCCTTGCGAGCGGCGCCGACCATAACGTTCATTAAAGCTGAAGCTGGCACGATGTTTTTCCTTTGGTATTCTTTTTATAGGTTCTAGAGCTACTGATGCTCGAGAGGTCTTTGTATTGCGCCTTCAATTTTTTTCAGGTGCGTTAAATCTTTAGCTCGCTTAAGATATTATTGCTCAGCTCGGCGAAGGTAAATGAGTTCATTTGTATCAACGACGATTTTTTCTCCAGCGGCAATAAAGGGGGGAACCATGATACGAAGGCCATTTTCTAAAATGGAGGGTTTGTTTGATTTGGCTGCTGTTTGCCCTTTTACAACAGGCTCAGTTTCAGTCACTTCTAACGTCACTTGGTCAGGGAGTTCAACGCCAATGTATTTACCTTCATGGCTCTCAAGCACGACTGTCATGCCGTCTTGTAAGAATACAGCGCGTTCGCCGATGAACTCTCTTTCTAGTTCAACTTGCTCATAACTTTCATTGTTCATGAAAACCATCATATCACCTTCAGCATATAGGAATTGGAAGTCGTGTTGCTCGAGGCGAACACGTTCAACGGTTTCAGAGGCCCGAAAGCGTTCGTTAAGTTTTGTGCCATCAATGAGGTTTTTCAATTCAACCTGATTAAATGCGCCACCTTTACCTGGTTTTACAGCTTGTGTTTTTACAGCTGCCCATAATCCACCTTTGTGTTGGATAACATTGCCAGGGCGGATTTCATTACCATTGATTTTCATCTTTTGTGCTTTCCCTTACGTATTTTCTTAGGACAAGTGCTGTTGACTAAGACTGTTTTGGCGAAAATTCATTTGTTTGAATGATTTTTTAAACGTGAAAAAATGCAGCCTGATCTTCTTATTTGAGGCGCTTGAAAACTATTTCACTCAATGAATTGCGGCGCTATTTTTTTCAAATCATTTGAAATTAATTTAGTCACCTTGCTTAAGGGGAAAGAAAGAAGGCGTCAAGCGGTGTAATGTCTCTCTTTGGAGAAAGCAGCATCAATCTTAATGAAAATGGGTTTTTCAAATGGCTAGGAATAGATTTTTGCTAATTTGGGCTTTTAATATAGCCCATTGGTGCCTTGAAGGGCGTCGAGTTCTGCTTGTGCTTTGGCCTTCATGTCTTTTGGCAATTTTGCGATAAACAGATCCATTTTCATGTCTGAAATGCCGGCATTTCTTGCGATCATGTGCCATTTTGCAGCTTCTACCGGGTTTGGCTCAGTGGCGACGCCATAGGCATAGAGGCGCGCTAATCTGTTTTGAGCTACAGGGTTGCCTTTACTGGCACTTGATTTGAAAAACTGAAAGGCTTTTTGTTGATCTTTTTTTACACCGCGTCCTTTAAAGAGCATGATTGCATATTCTAATTCAGCTGCGCTGTGCCCTTGTTGGGCGGCTTTTCCTGTCCATTGGGCGGCTTTGAGAAGATCTTTCTTTACACCACGGCCTAGAGAATAGAGGGTGCCTAGGTCATATTGAGCGACAACAAGTTCATTTTCAGCAGCCTTTTTTAACCAATGTGCAGCTGCAAAAACGTCTTGTTTGCGGCCTTCACCTTTGGCGTAGATGAGTGCCAAATTATATTGAGCTTGGGCCTCGCCTTTTTTGGCTGCCCTTTCAAAAAAATTGGCCGCTTTAAGTTTATTCTTTTTAACGCCATCGCCAACGGCATATTGTTTGCCAAGAGCGACGAGTGAGTGAACTTCATCTTTTTTAGCACCGAGTTCATACCATTTGGCAGCCGCTTTTGCGTCTTTTGGAACGCCTAAGCCACCAGCATAAATGCGGCCAAGGAGTGTGAAGGCGTTAGCCTCTCCTTTTTCTGCGGCTTTTTCTGCGAGTTCTTTTGCCGTTAAGTATTTGCCTTCTTCAAAGGCGTCATAGGCTTGTTCTCCAAGAGTGAACTTGGACGCTTTTTTAGCTGCGAAGGCCTTTTCATTAAAGGGGGTGAAAGAGAGAGATATGAGTGTGATTGAAGCCGATAAAACAAACATGATAGATAGAGCGCTCATAGAGCTCGCAATTTGCATTGAGATTTTTTGAAAATGTTTGTTCATCATGTTTCACCTAAGGGTGGTTTATCAATTTAGACTTTGT
>JAEPQF010000151.1 GCA_017640685.1 Hyphomicrobiales bacterium | reverse complement strand
GAGGTGCGTGACCGCTTAGGTGAACTGGACGGCTTGCCAAATGTGCAGCAGGCACAAGAAATTGCATTACGTGATTGCCCGGCGCCTGAGAAATCTTATGAAGATTCGCCAGTTGCTCGGA
Source organism: Hyphomicrobiales bacterium (assembly GCA_017640685.1). Classification (GTDB taxonomy): domain Bacteria; phylum Pseudomonadota; class Alphaproteobacteria; order Rhizobiales; family HXMU1428-3; genus HXMU1428-3. The sequence goes on along the minus strand of JAEPQF010000151.1, from coordinate 6,893 downwards.
AGGTTAAACAAAACCCGGAGCACGTTTTATCTCTTTTAACAGAGAAAGAAGCCAGCTTTACCCGTCACTCCATAGCCAAGGCGCTTAATAGCTACATAGATGACCCAGAGGAATATCAAACAGCCTATCAAAAAGTTATGGCTTCTGAGGCTCTTGTTCAGCTAACCCCGGGCGAAGATCATCCGAAACTCAAAACCCGTTATTCCACCCGGGAGATGATCGACCTTGAGACCACTCTTATGAGTAATGCAAAGGACATGGCACAATCCGGCGGGTTTAAAGTTTCAGCCCGAAATAAAGAGATTGCCATCAACACAGCTAACAAAGCCCTTCACAATGAAGGTGCATCTTTGAGTGAAGAGCAAAGAAATACGATACGCCACGTCACGGATGATAAACAGCTCTCCTCTGTCATTGGTGTTGCTGGAGCGGGTAAAAGCACTATTCTTGCTGCTGCACGTAATGCATGGGAAGCAGAAGGCCGCCGGGTCTTTGGTGCAGCGCTAGCAGGCAAAGCCGCCAAAGGGCTTGAGCAATCATCAGGCATCGGGTCAAAAACGCTCGCCTCTTATGAGCTTGCATGGGAACATAAGCGCAACCAGCTTCAAAAAGGTGATGTCTTTGTCATTGATGAAGCTGGCATGATCGGTTCCAAACAAATGGCGCGGTTTATAAACGAAGTGAAAGACAAAGGTGCAAAATTGGTATTGGTTGGTGACGCCGAACAATTACAGCCTATAGAAGCCGGAGCACCCTTTAGATGCATTACGAAAGATAATAAACCCGCCACTCTGCACGATGTGTATCGTCAAAAGGATGATTGGCAAAAACAGGCGTCACAAGATTTTGCATTGGGTAAAACACAGGATGCTCTTAAAGCCTATCAAGCCCACGGCAGGATTGATAGTAGCGAGACGCAGGATGAAGCCATACAAGGACTGGTCAGTGATTACCTCAATGATTTCTGGTCTTGTGAGGGGCGTGCCTCTCAAATCGCACTTGCCCATCGCAAAGCTGACGTCAAAGCCATCAATGAGATGATCCGAGACGCACGCAAGGAAGCCGGAGAGCTTGAAGACGGGATAACTTACCAAACCAAACATGGAAAGCGCGAGTTTGCTTCCGGCGACAGATTGCTCTTTACCCGCAATGATCGTGAAACAGGTGTGAAAAACGGCATGTTAGGCACTGTAACTAAAACCGACCAACACCGCCTAACCATTACGCTTGATGATAAAGATGAACACGATCAATCGAATGAGATGACTATCTCAATCAAAGACTATCAAGACATTGAGCATGGCTATGCAACGACCACTCATAAAAGCCAAGGCGCTACGATCGATAAATCCTACGTGCTTGCTTCACAGACAATGGACAGACACCTGACCTATGTTGCTATGACCCGACACAAACAAGAAACAAAGCTTTATTTAGCGCAAGAAGAATTTTCCTCGAATGAGAAAATGTATAAAGTTCTTTCCCTAGCTCGGCATAAACAGATGGCGATAGAGCAGGAAGGGAAATCAGCTAAGAAAAGAAAAAAAGGCACCGAAGCACCTGAGCAAGATAGAGAAGGAAGAAAACAATTAATGTTAGATTATCTTAATAAACAAAGGAAAAATAGTAATGAACGAGATATATAAATTAATTAATCCATCAAAAATAAATTCTAGTTCTATCTGGAGAAAAACAGTCTACAAGTTATTTCATAAGCAAGATTTATTATTGAAGTCAATTTTTGCTTAGTTTCAGAAGAGTTGCAAATCTCTTTTTTCCTACAAATCTATACTACCCTCTTTCAACCAAATAATTTTGAGTTTTACGGTGAAGTTCAGTGTAAATAGTTTGTTTTAGAAGTAAGAAAGAAGTTGATCATTCAAACTTTGCAATTTTTTTGAAATTCCTTAAGAACCTTGTTAAACAAAGTGTCTGAGTTCAAATACAAGGGGGTATAGAAGTTTAAAAAATGCTGGCTCCCCATCTAGCTTATCAAATTATTTTAGTTACATGGAAAGTATGTTAACTTAATTTATTTCTATTTTCTATGTATCCTAATACTAAATTATTACTGCGATAAAAAATCTTATAAACTAACATAAGACATATTTCTTATATGAAGATTTAACAAAATATTGAATGTATCCCATGCGTATTATTGGATTATCTAAATTATCATTACTTTCCGTAGCCTTTTTATCTCTTATATTTATGAACTCTCAGATTAAAGAAGTTCATTCAGCAGAAGGGGGAATTAGTTTCTATGTCCCCGGACTTTACGGCGATATCGCTATTGCTGTAGCACCGCCTCCGGGCCACTATTTATTATCAACCACAATTCATTACAAAAGCGAAGCCGCTAATTCTCTCCTTCCTAACAACATTGATGAAAAAATAGAGGCCAAGACCACGGCGGAATTAATACGCGGCTTCTGGGTTTCGGATGAAACTTTTTTAGGAGCAACGATGATGATGGGTTACCGAGTTGCGGCGTTTGATATTGATGTCTCCGCAAACCTCCAAACACCATCTGGAACCGTTCATATTGAAGAGAACAATAAAGATTTCGGCGATCTTGCACTTATGCCCCTCTCGCTATTCTGGAAAATAGGGGACATTCATCTCAATCTATATGAAGTTATAAGCATACCCGTAGCTCAATACAACCCGAACAATTTTACAAACACTGGATTGAATCATTGGGCTTTTGATACAGTGTTGTCAGCCACTTGGTTAGATCCAAAATCAGGAATAGAAATTTCAGTAGCCCCCGGATTAATTTACAATACTGAAAATCCTGACACCAACTATCAGAGCGGTGTTGAGTTTCATATGGATGCAATGCTTAATTTGCATCTTAGTAATGAACTTGTTGTGGGTTTACATGGATCTTACTACAAGCAACTAACAGCAGACAAAGGAAGTGATCCTTCTTTAGGGGCTTTTAAAGGACGCTCTTATGCTATAGGCCCAGCTATCGTTTGGCATAAAAATATCGGGCAACAAAAATACTATGCATCAGCTAAATGGCTTTATGAATTCGATGCGATAAATAAAGCTGAAGGCGACCTTACATTGATAAGTATAGGAATAAAATTTTAAATTGAGTTAAGTTTCAGTGTTTGCCATATTTGTTTTCTAGCATCAAGAAACGTATTCCAACTTGCGAGTAGGCTGAAGGTTCGCGTGACCAGTTTTTTATCTCTTCACGAACATTGTTTAGGGGGGAGGATAATGTTTCCGACAAATCTAAAACATCTATCCAAAGATGATATAGATCTAACAATTTTGACCTTTCAAACGGTCCGACAAACGGTACGGTTGTTAATTCGTCCTGGGCGATAGCCCATTCTCTTGTTTCAGTTGCTATCATACCAAGTGAAGATAAGCGATGTCTGTTAGTATTTTTTTGTGCACTTTGCAGCTCAATATCATTTAACATTTGATCAAATAAGCGCGTAGCAGGTTGATTATGATATTTATTCAAATCGGGTTCGATAATAAGTAGTTTTCCACCAGGTTTTAATAATCTTTTGGCTTGTGATAATACAGAAGAAAAATCATTGAGATGTTGCACTACCAACCGCATTAAAATTAAATCAAACTCTTTTTCAGGGTAAAAAGTTTCTAAGGCTTTCTGCTCGAAATGAAGATTGTGGGCAGCGCACTCTTTTTGTGCAATTAAAATTAGCTCTGAAGAATGATCGATCGCTGTATAGAACTTATCGGGAAAAAACTTTGAAATATGAGAAATATAGGAACCATTACCACAACCAACATCCAGAATACTAATCGCATCTTGCCAAATTTGTGATTGTAATAAAAAGCAAATTTCATGGGGTAAAAACAATTCAGTTTGTAGAGTAAGCAAACTGTGCCACTTTTCCACTGCATTTTTTTCTGAAGTATCTAATAATGAATTTTCAATGGGTTCTATCTGTACCATACTTAACTCCGTTTTTACGGCTTGAGGTATCATCAGAATGATCATCATCTTGCTCATTCATGTTCTGTAAAGCTTTCTGTTCTTCTACTATTAAATCTATTTCATCCAAAACTGTTGATAAAAGCTCACTCACTTCTTTCTTGTTATGAGTGTCAAATTCGCCTTTAATGTAGAAAGTCATCCTTTGTAGGCATATGATTTCATTGATAGTGAATTTCATTTTCACCCCCATTTGAACCTTCCGACATAGACATCATCTTTAAAATCTCTTCGGTAGTCATGACATCAGCATATTGATTTATAATTTTAGATATAATTTTATGACTTTCTTTTTCAGAGAATTTACATATTGAACTACTGGCTGAGGCATCTATGTTAAATACCATCCGATGGCCTCTATGGAAGCTATCAATGGCAGATGAAAGGCAGCTCTTTTCACCAGTTAAACCAGAAACAACCAATTCTGGTGAATAAATAGAATTGACAAATGAACTGAAGGCAGAATTAGAATAAATAGATGGATTTTCTCTTTCAAAAACCATTTCATTTGGTCGTGGTCTCAATTCTTCAAGCCAATATGAAAAATCAGTAGATTTATTAAAAAATGTTCCATCTAACAATCTTCTGAAATGAACGATGGATAAGCCTTGTTCTCTGGCTAGTTCAAGTAGTTTCAAACAGTTTTTTATTTCATCTTCAATATTGGTCAGCGCATAGGCACGGCCAGATGATATGAATTCAATTTGCCAATCTAAAAATACAAAAATTGTGTTGTTCAGATAGATACCCTTGCGGGGAAATTGGATAAGGGACCGATTATTAGCTACCATAAGTTATGCAGCCTCTAGATTGCGTAAGCTGGGTCTTACCTTTCTATCGGCAGATTTTTCCAGTATACTTGGTTCGTCCCAGGCGCCCTCAACTCGAATGAGGGTGTAAGGATCACTTTCTAAATTGATAGCTTCAGGATGAGGCTTAACAGTAATGAGCATTTCTGTGTATGAATAATCTGAGAATATTAGTTCTCTTCTATTCTCAAGGGGTTTGGCATTAAAGCGTGACCAAAAATTTACCACCTTGTCTTGTACCTGACCGTAGATTTTTTCATAACCCTTTTTGCGGGCCAGCTCAATGCCAGCACGAGCAAGCTTAAAAACTAAAGTGGAATGGCGAAATTCATGTCGTACAGCCAACCGCTCAAATTTTGCAAAATCTGCGAAAAATCGCAACCTAAGACAAGCGGCAGGCTCCCTTCCTACAAAGCCAATAATGTGAAGTGCGCAAAAATCATTACCCTCAAATTCCTCTTCATATGGGCATTCTTGCTCTCCCACAAACACAGCTGAACGGATCGCAATAATCTTCATCAAATCGTTCAAACTATCGGCCACCTTGAAACTAAATTTGTTTTTGTGGGACTGTAATTCCCGAGATTGGCAAGCTTTATAGCTGTTATATATAAGTTTACTCTTATTCATTGTTCATCAATCCTCTATGCTGACCGTTGCAAATTTAGTTCACGATTTACAATCCTTACATATCTGTAGAGATCACCCTGTGCATTTTCTACTGGTTTAAAACCAAGGTTAATATTGATACGCACTCCAGCATCAGTATTGGGTCGAGAAAAAAAATTGATGGTTTTATATTTACTTTGCTGTAAGAACTGGCTCATATGTCGTACTCCTTCAATGGCAAATCCAGAAGCTACAAGTCCCCAAATATAAATAGCAGCAGTGGTCTCTTCCGTTTTTGACAAACACTTGAAGTCAGGGTTTTTGCCATCGAATTCATCTAATAACAGACGCTCTAGACCAAGTGGCGAAAGCATAAGCATGGCACAAAACCCTATAACCCTATGATTTCTAGTAAAACAAAACACATTATCGTTATTGTATTTTATAATTTCCCTAATTAAAGATTTATCAGAAATACTATTTGGTATCTTTACTTTGCTGATATTAATAACTTCTTCCAAATTGCAATCAGATACTCTATTGAAATTTATTTTTGTATTTTTACACGGCTTCAAAAAATCAAACTCATGTTTTGCAATCTCTTCAGATTCAAACAAATTATTAGTTTCCATCTAATTTTCCCCATAACTTGCATAATATGTCTAATCGAAGTTATTATTTCTTAGCAGACATGAAGGTGAGTTGGATGCAGAAAAGACTGAAACGATGCGTTGCAAAAACAGAACGACTAAACTCAATACCGAACCTAAATCGTTTATCTTGGGATGATATTCGTGTGTTTTTGGCATGCGCGAAAGAACCAAGTTTTCGTCAAGCTGCCGAGAAAGTAAATATGAGCGCCTCAACAGTGGTCAGAAGAATTGAACAATTAGAAGAAGCTCTTGGTATTCGCTTATTTAATCGTTTGCCTGAAGGAGCTGAACTGACCTCAGAAGCAAGGGGCATACTAAAAAGCGCAACGGAGATGGAAAAATCGCTGTTTGAGCTGGTTCATCAAAGAACACAAACTGATGATATTGCAAATGGCAGAATAAGTGTTTCTATTACCGAAGGGTTGGGCACTTATTGGCTAATGCCACATCTAGTGGACTTTCAACGGCAATTCCCAAATCTTATATTTAATGTTCAATGCGCAATGAGAAGTGCTGATGTTTTAAGATTGGAGGCTGACATTGCCATTCAGTTTGAACGCCCAACCAATCCTGAACTGATTGCATCTAAACTTGGACGTCTACACTTTTATCCTTTTGCTTCTCAAAAATACCTTCACACATATGGTGAGCCAAAGAATATTAAAGACGTTTTACAACATCGTTTTGTTCAACAGATTTCATCTAATTTAGACGAAATGATATGGGCTAAGAAACTTGGTCTCGATAGTATTGACGCCATACCTGGTGTAAGAACTAATTCCAGCGCGGCAGCACTCTATGCTATTGAAAGAGGTGCGGGTATTGGGGTACTACCTT
>JAEPQF010000150.1 GCA_017640685.1 Hyphomicrobiales bacterium | reverse complement strand
GAGCTTGCCTTTATGATTTCTGATAAGCTGAATAAGAATATGTACCTCCTCTCGATTATCGCAGCTGTTTTTCTTCCCCTTGGTTTTCTAACCGGTTTATTGGGTATAAATGTGGGCGGAATTCCTGGGGCAGAGAACAAAGATGCTTTCCTTGTTTTTTGTTTTATTCTTTGCGTTATTGTATCTGCCCAAATCTGGTTTTTTAAAAAATTTAAATGGTTCTAGTGCATTTTTTAATTCATAAATCACTGAATTTTCTGCACTTTGCGAAACGCAGTTCGCCAATTTATAAAAGTACTTTATATGAAAGAAACAATCATTATCGGGTGGAGAGAGTGGATCTCTCTTCCTGATCTTAATGTTCAGGGACTAAAGGTTAAGGTTGATACTGGTGCTCGCACATCCGCGTTGCATGCTTTTGAAATTAGACCCTTTAAAAACAACAATGAACCTTGGGTAGAATTTTATGTCCATCCCATTCAAAGACACCGTAAGCCTGAAATAAAGTGTGAAGCAAAGATTTTTGATACTCGAACTGTGACCAGTTCAAACGGACAACAAGAATTAAGATATGTAATTTTATCAACACTTGGTATTGGAGATTTCAGTTGGCAAATAGAAATCACTTTAACAGACCGTGACGAAATGGGATTTCGAATGCTTCTAGGTCGTGAAGCCATGCAGAATAGACTTTTAGTTGATCCGAGCAAATCATATTTATTAGGAAAATTTACTGACAACCATTTTTATGAAAATTAAAGAGCTCTGACTCTCAGGAAAAAATAATGAAAATTGCTTTACTTGCACGTAATCCTAAACTCTATTCACATAAACGCTTGGTAGAAGCGGCTGAGACACGCGGTCATGAAATACAAGTTATAGATACGCTCAAGGTTGTCATGAATGTTGCTACTCATAAACCTGTTATGACATATATGGGAGACGCATTAACAGGGTTTGATGCTGTTATTCCAAGAATTGGCGCTTCAATAACTTTTTTCGGGACAGCGGTCCTGAGGCAATTTGAAGTTATGGGTGTTTATCCATTAAATGAATCTGTTGCTATCTCAAGGTCCAGGGACAAGCTTCGCAGTTTGCAACTCTTAGCTCGAAAAGGCGTAGGCCTTACCAGTGACAGCATTTGCTCACATGTCTGCAAAACCTGAAGAGATCATAAACATGGTTGGCGGCGCGCCGGTTGTTATCAAACTGTTAGAAGGCACACAAGGTATTGGTGTTGTTTTGGGAGAAACAGAAACAGCTGCGGAAAGTATGATTCAAGCATTTGGTGGATTAAGAGCCAATATCCTGGTTCAGGAGTTTATCAAGGAGGCTGGTGGAACAGATATAAGATGCCTTGTTATTGGTGACAAAGTTGTAGCCGCTATGAAGAGAACCGGTAAAGAAGGAGATTTTCGCTCGAACTTACATCGTGGCGGCTCAGCCAAAATGGTTAAAATAACTCCTGAAGAAAGGTCAACGGCGGTTCGCTCCGCCAAGATTATGGGATTGAATGTTGCAGGTGTTGACCTTTTGAGGGCCAATCATGGGCCTGTGGTTATGGAGGTAAATTCATCTCCCGGTTTGGAGGGTGTTGAAGCTGCAAGCGGTATAGATGTTGCGGGTAAAATAATCGAATATATTGAAAAAAATGCCAGCCCGAATAAAACACGAACACGTGGAAAAGGATAAAGACGATTAAACATCCACTACTCATAGCGGGCACTCAAATTGACCCTGGTAGCAGGCAAACCCTTGCCTTGCCAGTGCCTGGCCAGTCAGCTTACACGCCTTTATCAATGCCTGTTCATGTGATTAACGGCAAAAAAGACGGGCCTGTTTTATTTGTTTCCGCAGCCATTCATGGTGATGAAATCAATGGAATAGAAATAATAAGACGATTACTCAAACTCCCTGAACTGGATGAGATTAACGGTACTCTTATTTGCATTCCAATTGTAAACGTCTACGGCTTTTTCAATTTCACACGGTACTTACCTGATCGCAGAGATCTAAACCGATCCTTTCCAGGGGCTAAACATGGCTCTTTAGCTTCAAGAGTAGCGCATGTGTTTGCGACTGAAATTGTTGACAAATCTACGCACGGAATTGACCTGCATACAGGTGCCAATAACAGAACAAATCTACCCCACATTCGAGCGAATTTAGATGATGAGACCTGTGAAAAACTTGCGATTGCATTTGGCACGCCTGTTACAGTAAACGCGAATTTAAGAGATGGCTCGTTAAGGCAGTACGCCCTAGAGAAAAACGTGCCGTTATTGCTATATGAAGCCGGGGAGGCTTTAAGGTTTGATGAACTCTCCATTAGTGCAGGAGTAAACGGTATTACCAATGTTATGTGTGCGTTGGGAATGAGTGATACGATTGAATTGAATATACCAGAAGTCCCAGTTGTTGAAGCTCGTTCTTCAACATGGGTCAGAGCGCCTCTTTCAGGCTTATTGCGACATGAGATTGCATTGGGAGAGCATGTGAAAAAAGGTGAGGTCTTGGGAAGAGTTGCTGATGCTCTTGGTGAAAATGAAAAAGAAATAGTTTCATCATCAACCGGAATACTTTTAGGGCAAACAAATTTACCAGTTGTCAATGAAGGAGATGCTCTCTTTCATATTGCACGCTTTGATGATTCAATCAGCGTTGTCGATGCGATTGAAACATTTCAAGATGGTCACATAGAAGGACTTAAAAGTGATGACTACCCAGAAGCGTATTAAATAAAGGCGCTTTACAAGCCCGTCATCACATCATCAACAATACAATATCATGAGTAATTTTATTTGGGAGAAACCAGCATTACTAAATAGGTACGACGACATGGGTATTTTGACAATGTATTTCCAAAAAATTTATGACTTTGATGGATGGCGAAAAATCTGGATGGAAAAGTTTATCGATTGACCTTAACCTGATAGACACCGCCTCAAAACAGGTAACTATCAGATGACATGGGATCCATTATAATTAAAGAATTTTAGCGACAGATTTTTATGCTACATTTAACAACTCATTTTTATAAAGTGTTTCTTTAAGAGCGATAAAACATTTATCATCAATGGCTGAACCTACCATGCCCTTCATAATGCCTAGAGCTTTCGAGATAGGCATAGCTTTTCTGTAGGGTCTATCTGCCGTTAGTGCATCAAAAATGTCTGCAACAGTGACAATTCTTGTATTGAGGTCAATTTCTTCTGCCTTTAATCCATAAGGGTAGCCCTTGCCATCTAACCGTTCATGATGTCCTGCAGCCACAGGCTGCTATGTCTGAAAAAACAGATATATGTTTTAATATGGTCTCTGAATGAACCGGATGCATTTTTATTTGTTCAAACTCTTCATCCGTTAATTTCCCTGGTTTATCGAGGATTGTGTTACTTATCCCAAGCTTACCTATGTCATGCAACAGTGCTGCTCTGCGTAACCATCGGCGGGTTTCACTATCATAACCCAGTTGCTCAGCAATCAGATCAGTAAAAATAGTAACCCTTTCACTATGCCCGCTGGTGAAAGGACTTTTGGCATCAATCACTTTGGAAAAAGCTTCAGCTATATCATCTAGATAATCATCATCCACAATGATGGCATTCTGCGCAGGGTCATTTTTGCAAATATTTTGCAACAAGTTATTATCACTTAAATTCAACCAGAAGTCCTCTGAGCTTGAGACCTTCTTGAAGGCTTCAACTAACTCTGGATGAAACCAAGTGCCTGATCTATTATCCAGTTCCGTTATGGCAGCTACTCGACCACTCGCGGTGTTAAACACATCAATCACTTGAGACATCAGTGCGATGCGTGAATATATGGGTATATCCGTGCCAGAGGATTTTTTCGGTAGCCCCCCTCCATCCCAATGCTCGTCTAGATTTTGTATTCCCAAGGCTACATTTTCGGAAAACCTCATCATACGAGCAATGTCGGCACCTCTTTGGCACCTTGTTTCGATAAGCTCTGTCGCAATCTCACCTTGATCTTTGAGGACTTTGATGATTGCTGAAAACCGCTCGGCCATGCCAGCTTTCAATCCTGTATGGGAGAGAACAAATCTTAACGCTTGCGGAATACTGCCGTTCCAATGTTTAAAGTCCGCTTTAAATTGAATGTCATCCGTTAGGTAAAGTTGACAAATTCGAGCGGCATTACTGCTACACCCTAAATCTTTTAACAAAAGGGTGTAATATAAATCCGAAATCTGAGATTCACTAAGGCCAACTTCTTGCCCAATATGGGTACCAATCCAGCAACACCTGACACAATGACCAGGAGATTGCCCCTCAGTTAAATCAAGTGCCAAACTCATAGCGCTTAATAATTCTGATAAGTATAATAATTTATCACTGCTCGTCGATGATTGATCCAACATAAGTCATCAATCCCTTTGATCTCGAAATTGTTTGACTTTGATTAAACCAGAAGCACATTAAGAATTGATTGAATTAGATCGTTTGCGTCGCATTTAATCTTAATATTTGGTTATGATGGAGTATTTTGTACGTCCTATACAATGTTTTAGATTTACTTACGTTTTAAATTTAAATCCCTTTGAGGAAATGGAATTTCAATTTTATGCTCTTGGAAGGCTTCAAGAATTGACATTCTCAACTCTGTTTCGACGTGAAGCATCTCTCGTATATTTGCGATATAAACTCTCAAACTAAAATCCAATGAGCTATCACCAAAATTCTCAAAGACGACAACGGCTGGAATGGAATTTAAACTTTTTGGATGGTTGTTACCAATTTCCTTTAAAATGTTATAAACCTGTTTAACATTAGAGTCATAAGCAACGCCTACATTAATCAAGACGCGACCAACAGAGTCTCCATGTGTCCAATTGGTTACCTTATTTGTTATTAATTCAGAATTGGGGATGATGACACTGGAGCGATCAAACGTTTCTATTTCTGTGGCTCTAACACTGATGCGACGTATATAACCTTGTTGATCACCAACAATGACCCAATCTCCAACTTTGACAGGACGCTCCACGAGCAAAATGAGCCCTGAGACAAAGTTATTTACGATACTTTGCAAGCCAAACCCGATACCAACTGATAATGCACCGGCTATGATCGCTATATTGGTAAAGTCCAAACCCGCATATGAAACAGCAAGCAATGCTGAAACAATAAATCCAACATACCCGACACCTGTGCGAATTGTTGTGCTTATACCGCTTTCAAATTTAGCACCATCAAGCAAGCTCCTGTCTAACCATCGTTGTACAAAACGAGTGACGAGCAGGCCAAAGACAAAAATGAGAAGTCCTAAGATAATGGCTGCAGGAGAAATTTGTACCGCTCCGATTGAAAAACCAAAGAAGAAAAACGACCCCCATTTAAGGATGTCTGCAAATGAAAACCCCCATTCAAAAAGCAACAGCGGAAGGATGATCATTAGTAATAGAATGTTGAGTGCTATATTGCCGAAAAAAGCAACTTGATGTCTGGCTGAATGTTGTAAGCCAAGTGTGTTGTATGTCCATGCCCCAATTTTACTTTCCTGATCCCTAAACTCAGAGGAAAGTTCATTAATTGAAAGATGTAAAATGAGAGCCGTACTCAAGACTGTGCCGGAGACGACTATCTGTGAGGCAATAAATCTGGCTAGTGAAATATAACCTGTAAATACTGCTGCCAAGATGACTATTGCTGCTATCCATAGAGGCAGTTTCACCCATGCCGGCCATAAGAGACTTACTTTATTTTGCTGTTCATCTTTTTCTTTAAACCTCGTGAGGGCAGTGAAAATCAGTAATACAGCCAGAGTTGTACTTGCGATGAAACTTTGCCCTATACTCAGGGAAATTGGAGCATTTATAATATAGTTAAGCTTTGACCAAACAAGGTCGACACAATACACCAAAGCAATGCATGTAATTAGATTTACTAATTTTTGTGCTGCTTTGTCTGAGAGTGAAAATAATCGAAACTCACTAGAGTTTGGCGCTAAGATGCTTTTGGCCAAAGCGACTGATGAGAATAGATAAAGCAAAGCGTAAAACAACGTCTCTACAAGGCTATCAAGTGGTGGGTTAAAAACACCAAATTGTTTAATCCCCAAATATAGAAAAGAAAGAGCAATAATTGGTGGTAACAAACGGGCAAAAGTGACCATAGTCACAGATGATGTTCGCTCAAACACCGTTAAATCGGTTTCTGGATCTGACCTAGTTCTAAATTTTGTAATTATTTTTTTTGCGACTGTTATCAGGAATACCCACACCGTCGCAATGAATAAGAAGAAGACTAAAAACTGGAAATTCATGACCCGTTTTATGTCAAAATCATAAAAACTATAAAGTATGCGAGATTTGATATATTTCAGATCATCGGCAATATTGGCAATGAGCCCTATCCCAAAGCTATTGTCATAACGACGGAAAACTTCTTTTAGAAACCCATCACGCTTGAGGTTGAGTATGTCTCTGTTTAATTGATCAATACGGGTTTGTAGTAGTGAGGATTTTTTATCAATGGCGTCAAAAAAAGCTAAGCTCTCATTAATTCGCTTTCTTTCTTGGGTTATGGTTTCCTGCTCACTTGGCTCCTCTTTTTTAGGTGCTGGGCCAAGACGCTCCAGCTGTGATTTTAAATCAGTTATATGAGGAAGCGCATCATTTTTAAGGGTTTTTATCGTCTCAAGAACTTTATCAATTTCAGCTTGTAAATTGACGAGTTCTTTTTCATCTGTGTTTGGTTTTTTTACCTGCTCTTCAAATGAGTGTACTTTTTGTGTGAGATTAGACAATGTTTGATCAAACTGATCTTTTAACTCTGCTGACTTTATGCTGTTTGACGCAAAAAATAACAGCAAAAAAGCACAACAAATTTTTGTAAAATGTACACGCATTTTACCCTCATTACTAATTTAAAAGTTTAAGTTTTAATATTTTAAGGTAGGCTAAAATCTCTGGCAAACACTTCATTAAATTTAGTCAAAATAATGAAAGCACGTCACCACAACACTCTTACACATCCATAGACAAAAGCACTTATAACTTAAAAAAATAATTTGAACACCTTATTATATTTTCCTCACCAAACTAAAATTAACTCAACACTTTAATGCACCAATAGTAGCAATTACTGCTCCAACAAAATATAGACTAAG
>JAEPQF010000014.1 GCA_017640685.1 Hyphomicrobiales bacterium | reverse complement strand
ACTGCCAATTCCTCGTTTGTACAAAACAACGCGAAATCATCGCAACCAGCTTTTTAAACAAACAGGAAAAAGACGCGATTTTAAGTCGGATGTACATTCATCCCTCGCATCAAAATAAAGGCATAGGTGCAGACCTTATGGAAAAGATTTTCGCCTCTATAAGCAAAGAGACTTGCATTTCTTTAACTGTTGAGCCACAAAACACCAGCGCTATCAAATTTTACTCAAAATTTGGTTTTGAAATTCAAGGACCAGGCAGCTGCAGCGAAGACCCTCATGATGAAATACCAACGCTCATCATGAAACGAACAAAATAAAATTACTTAATTCGAAGATTATAAAAATTAAAAAATATAGCTATCATTTATGGAGACAAAAATGAGCAAGACATTATACGATAAAATTTGGGACGATCACGTTGTTGAAACCAGCGAGGACGGCACATCTCTACTCTATATTGATCGCCATCTTGTTCATGAAGTAACAAGCCCTCAAGCTTTTGAAGGTTTGCGCATGTCAGACCGCGGGGTACGTGCTCCAGAAAAAACATTAGCTGTTCCAGATCATAACGTCCCAACAGAGGGGCGCGCCCAAGGCATCAGTGATCCTGAATCAAAACTGCAAGTAGAAACTTTAGAGCAAAATGCCAAAGATTTCGGTATCGATTTTTACGACATGGCAGATAAACGCCAAGGCATCGTGCACATTGTAGGTCCAGAACAAGGCTTCACACTACCAGGCATGACAATCGTTTGCGGTGACAGCCACACCTCAACTCACGGTGCATTTGGCGCTCTTGCTCATGGCATCGGCACATCTGAAGTTGAACATGTGCTAGCCACCCAAACACTCATCCAGAAAAAAGCTAAAAATATGCGCATCACTGTGAACGGTGAAATACCAGATCACGTGACAGCAAAAGACATCATTCTTGCCATCATTGGTGAAATTGGCACAGCTGGCGGCACAGGTCACGTCATGGAATATGCCGGTGAAGCCATTCGTAACCTTTCAATGGAAGGGCGCATGACCGTGTGTAATATGTCGATTGAAGGTGGTGCAAGAGCTGGTCTCATCGCCCCAGATGAAACAACTTTTGAATATATCCAAGGCCGTCCACGTGCGCCAAAAGGCGCTGCCTGGGACATGGCACTAGCTTATTGGAAAACTCTATATACCGAAGAAGGCGCAACATTTGATAAAGAAATCACATTAAACGCTTCAGATCTTCCTCCAATCGTAACCTGGGGCACAAGCCCAGATAACGTGGTCTCAATCACAGGTAATGTACCAAACCCTGATGATGTTGAAGAGCCTGGCCAAAAAGATGCCATGATCAGAGCGTTAGATTACATGGGTTTGACGGCTGGAACAAAAATTACAGACATTAAACTCGATCGTGTATTCATCGGCTCTTGCACAAATGGCCGCATTGAAGATTTACGTGCTGTTGCCCAACTGGTTGACGGCAAAAACGTAAATGAAAATGTAAACGCCATGATTGTACCTGGCTCAGGCTTAGTGAAAGAACAAGCTGAAAGCGAGGGGCTAGATCAAATCTTCAAAAAAGCAGGATTTGATTGGCGTGAACCAGGCTGTTCAATGTGCCTTGCTATGAATGCTGATAAATTGGAACCAGGTGAGAGATGTGCGTCGACTTCAAACAGAAACTTTGAAGGACGCCAAGGCCGTCAGGGTCGCACACATCTTGTCTCACCAATCATGGCCGCAGCAGCAGCGATTGCTGGCCATTTTGTAGATGTAAGAGACTTTAACTAATTTATGGCAAGACGAAGTGATCATAGCCGAGAGGAAATAAAGGAACTCGCCTTAAATGCTACAGAAGAGATTGTAGCTGAGGCGGGTTTCCAAGCCCTAAGCGCCAGAAAAGTTGCAAGCGCCATTGGTTATACCGTTGGCACCATTTATCTGGTTTTTAAAAATCTTGATGACCTCATTATGCAGGTCAACGCCCGCACTCTAGAAACGCTATTTAAAGAAGTCAGCGTTCACCAAAGCAAAAACAATCAAAAAGAAAATCTGGTTCAGTTTGGCAGAGCTTATTACGATTTCGCTCAAAAAAACCCGCACCTATGGAGTTTGATTTTTGAGCACCATGTTGCTGGCGGCGGTGACATCAATCCAGATCTAGGAGAACGCATTCAAACACTATTTGATTTGGTTGAATCTGAAATCCAATCACTAAATGTGAAAAAAGACAAAGCTGAAATTCACGCAGCCTCCCTTGCTTTATGGAGCGGTGTTCACGGTATAACCATTTTAGCAATTACCGATAAACTCTTCATGGCAGATGGCATTTCACCTCAAGAAATGATCGATCAGCTTATAAACAATTTTCTCACAGGTTATTGCCCGAAATAACCTGTGATTAACAATTTAGGATATTTGTAACTGAGCAATTCAATATTTTCATGATAGTATAATTCAATGAATGTATCTGTATAAGTTGGAGATATAAGATGAAAAATAAAACATCTAAGACAAGCAAAATCAGCCTTGCCTTTTTTCTTTTATTTTTTGGTCTTTTAACAGTTAACTCCTCCTCAAATTCATCCCACGCAAAATCCCTCAGCTCAAATATCTCTATCAAAACACCGAACGGATTATCTCAAGACCACGTGAAAAAAATAGCGGTTCTTGGAAAAGATAACCGCACCAGCTTACCTGAAAAATTCCACCAGCTCGGCGCTGGTGTTGGAGTGATCGGCCAACCAGGTAAAAGAGGATGGCGTTGCACCGCCTTTTGTGTGGCACCAAATATAGTTGCAACTAACGCTCACTGTATTGTACGAAACCCCACAGTTGGCAAACGCCTCAATTTAGCAAAGACAATGTTTGTCCTCCCTGCACTTACAAAATCACCTCTTAATCACAAATACAAACCTCGCATTTCTTATCCGGAATATGTCCATCAAAAAATGCCGGGCCTCTCTATCTATTCAGGAAATTATGCTGCAGCACGAAATCTCAATTCACAAAAACAAGATTGGGCTTTCACGAAATTAATCCATTCTGTCTGCAAAGGACGAACACTTAAATTCAGCAACTCCAAAATAAGAGAGATACAAAAAGCCGCAAAGAAGAATGATGTCTTCATGATTGGTTACCATGGCGACAAAGACATGTCAGAGCGGCTCTACTCAAAAAAGTGCCGCATTCGCTCGCGCAATAACAAAACCTTTTTCATGAAAAAACAGCGCAGAAAAATGATAAGAGAAGCCGTGCTCTTGCCTCACACATGCGACGCATTCAAAGGCTCATCTGGTTCTCCAATTATTGTTAAAAAAGGCGCGGATTATAAAGTCGTTGGTATTAATCTAGGCTCATTAAAATATGAGCATTTCCGCATCAGGCGCAATCGGTTCACAGGAAAAATCATCAGCCGCAAAAAACTAAAAACAGGCAAAGAAACAAACATTGCCGTCCAGCCAAAAATTTTCCTAAAAGGCCTAGAGAGATTTCAAAAAGAAACTCTCCTAACAAATATTCATCAATTTAAGCAAGTTCAAGAACGCCTAAAATCCCTGAAACTTTACAGAGGTAAGATCGACGGTCAGTTTGGTAAGCAAACCAAAAGAGCCATCTATGCCTTTGAGAAAAAAATGAACCTAACACCCATCGGCCTACCAACAAAAGAACTACTCGACAAATTGAATAATGCGGTTGTTGGTGGGCAACTGAAGCACAATTAGGAGCACGGTTTTAGTGACGGTTACTGGTGGGTAACCTAAAGGAACAACTAAAAAAACCAGCAACTGAAGAACAATTAAAAGCGTGCTTGGCGTAACGGTTACCGGTGAGTAACCTAAAGGAACGTCAAAAAAAGTGGTAACTGGTGAACAACTCGCTAAACAATAAAACTCGAAAGCACATCATCATTGGTGATGTCTTCAATATGATAGCCTGTTTTATCAAGCTGTCCTTCAAGAGTGATAAAATTCTCTGCTTGTTTTGTCTCAACACCCATGAGAATAGTACCAAAATTTCGAGCTGATTTTTTCAAATACTCAAAACGGGCAATATCATCATCTGGCCCAAGCAGATCTAAAAGCTCACGCAATGCTCCCGGGCGCTGCGGCATACGAATAAGATAATATTTTTTTAAACCAGCAGCTTTCAAAGCCCGCTCTTTCACTTCAGGCAAACGCTCAAAATCAAAATTCCCACCAGAAGCTATGCAAACAACTGTCTTGCCCTTTAATTTCTCTTTAGGTATCCAGCGAAGGGCATCAACTTCTAAAGCTCCAGCTGGCTCTAAAACAATCCCTTCAACATTGAGCATCTCAATAATGGTCTCACATAAATGATCTTCAGGAATAAGCATCACTGAATTCGGGTCAGTGTCTTTTAACAGATCAAAATTTAATTGCCCCATTTGCCCAACAGCAGCGCCATCAACGAAATTATCAACACGGTCTAATAAAACCCGCTCTCCTTGTATAAGGCTTTCTTTAAAGCTTGGTGCACCAGCTGGTTGAACAAAAATCATCTCAGTTTTGGGAGAACAAACCTTCATCACTTCAGCTACACCAGCGGCCAATCCACCGCCACCAACAGGCAATATAAGAAGATCAATAGCTTTATCAATTTGCGAAACAATCTCTAACCCCACACTAGCTTGCCCTTCAATGATATCTTCATGATCAAATGGTGGCACCATAACTGCCCCTGTCTCAGTCGCATAAGAGATAGCCGCTTTGTAACATTGGTCAAAAAAGTCACCAAAAATTTTAATCTCAACTTGCTCACCACCAAAAACCATTGTTTTTTCTTGTTTTTGCTGCGGCGTTGTCACTGGCATGAAAATAACGCCCTTCACACCAAAATGCTGACAAGCAAAAGCAAAACCTTGCGCATGGTTACCAGCCGACGCGCAAACAAATTGTTGGTTCTTGCCATTTTCCAAGATAGCTTTCCTGAAAAAATTAAACGCACCTCGAATTTTATAACTTCGAACTGGCGTTAAATCTTCTCGCTTGAGATAAATATCAGCACTATAGCGTTTAGAGAGAAAAGCATTACGCTGCAAAGGCGTTGGCGCAATAACCGATTTATGCAGTTTAGCGGCAAGCTCAACATTTTCGATAAATTGTGATTTTTGGTTTTTAGACATATTTCATATATGTCAGCTCATATCTCAGCTGACAAGTGACAAAACCACGCTCCTCAATCTATCGGTTAATTTCATCAATTCTCATTGCATATCTATTAACCTTAACTCATCCAAAAAATTCAAAACTATTAAAATAATATCGTCTCTACTCTTGAAATTAAACATTGTTCAGTTTATATCCCAAAAATGCTGTTATTTTAAACAATATTCAGTAAAGACACGATAAAACATGACAGATCAGAGCAACATCAATGGAAAGTAAAGATAAAGTGGCCCATTCTCAGTTTGAACTTTTGAAAACAAAAAGGTTTCTGCCTCTCTTCATTACACAAGCCCTAGGCGCCTTTAACGACAATGGCTTCAAAAACGCCCTTGTTATCCTAGTCACCTATAAATTGGCAGAAGCCCAAGGCTTAAACGGTCCTCTATTCATCACCATAGCGGCTGCCATATTTATTCTTCCCTTTTTTCTTTTCTCAGCCACAGCGGGCCAACTTGCCGACAAATATGAAAAAACCAATCTCATAAGAAAAATCAAATTTGCCGAAATCATTCTTATGATTCTAGCCATTGCTAGTTTCTATTTTGAATCTGCCATGTTTGGGCTCACCATTCTTTTCCTGCTCGGCACTCAATCAACCTTTTTTGGGCCCTTAAAATACGGCATCTTACCCCAACATCTAACTGATGATGAACTCATCGGTGGTAATGGCCTCATTGAAACTGGTACTTTTCTCTCCATTCTCCTTGGCACCTTATTCGGCGGTGTTCTCATTACAATGGATAATGGCTTAACCTATGTTTCAATTGCTCTTCTCTCGCTTTCGATTGCTGGCTTTATCGCAAGTCTCTACATCCCAAAAGCTGAAGCCCCCTCACCAGACTTGAAAATCAACCCAAATTTTCTCGCTGAAACTGTCAATATTATGAAAATGGCCAGTAAAGATAGAACTGTCTTTTTATCTGTTTTAGGCATTTCTTGGTTCTGGTTTGTGGGGACTATTTTTCTCACACAATTTCCAACCTTCGCAAAAGAAACTTTTTTCGCAAATGAAAATGTAACCAATCTATTCATCGGTACGTTCACTGTTGGAATTATGGTCGGCTCACTAATGTGCAACAAAATTTTGAAAGGAAAAATCACACCGAAATATGTGCCTCTAGCTGCTATTGCCATCACTATCTTTAGTCTAGCATTGGTCGCATTTACTGCATCACTCAACATTCAAAAACCAACAGATGAAACACTATATAACATCCCTCAATTTTTTGAACTTAGTGGTTCTACTTTCGTGATCATCTCACTTTTAGTGATTGCAGCCTTTGGCGGCATTTATGCTGTCCCCCTCTTTGCCATGGTTCAACACTATAGTGAGCCAAAAGAATTATCGCGCACAATTGCTGGCAATAATATCATCAACGCTGCCTTTATGGTAAGTGCCTCCTTATTAGCTGTTATCATCATCAAAAGCGGCTATGGCGTACTAACCATATTCACAACTGTTGCCATTATGAACGCCTTTGTGGCACTTTACATCTGCAAATTGCTACCACAAGAGCTTGTAAAATCCATCGGCCGTTTCATCTTCCGCACACTTTATCGCGTCGAAGTAAAGGGCATGGAAAATTACGAAAAAATCGGTGACAAAGCCGTTATCATTGCAAACCACACCTCATTTCTAGACGCACCTATTTTAGGAAGTTTTTTACCCGATACACCGCTTTTCGGCATTAATACTCATATCGCTGAGAAATGGTGGGTGAAACCTGCTTTTGCCTTATTCGATCTTTTCCCTCTTGATCCAACAAGCCCTATGGCATTGAAAGGTTTAATCAAAGAAGTCGCCAACGGGAAAAAATGCGTTATCTTCCCTGAAGGGCGCATTACCATCACCGGCGCTTTGATGAAAGTTTATGAAGGCCCTGGCATGATCGCAGCAAATGCTGGCGCTGAAATACTACCTATTAGAATTGACGGCGCTCAATATAGTCTCTTCTCAAGACTTAAAGGAAAAATGCGTTTAAAGCTCTTCCCGAAAATCACAATTACAATCTTGCCTCCTCAAAAAATTGAGGCACCTGAAAATCTAACCGGTCGTCAAAAAAGAGCAAAAATTGGCCGTGACCTTCATGATGTTATGACGAATATGGTGTTTGAGACAAGCGATACAGATCGCACCCTTTTCCAAGGGCTAATCGATGCCGCAAAAATTCATGGCAAATCTCTCCCGATCTTAGAAGATGTTGAACGCAACCCCATGAGTTATAAACGCCTCATTCTAGGTAGCCTCATCTTAGGGAAAAAGTTTGAAAAATTTTCAAAACCTGGTGAAGCCGTAGGCGTTCTCCTGCCAAATACAAATGGCACAGTCGCGACCTTCATGGGGCTTCAATCAATTGGTCGCGTCCCAGCAATGCTTAACTTCTCAGCTGGTCCAACAAGTATGGTTGCTGCCACTCAAACGGCCGCCATTAAAACCATTATCACCTCAAGACGTTTCATTGAACTAGGTCGCCTTGAGCACGCTGAAATTGAGCTAAATAAAATCGCGAAGATTATTTATCTTGAAGACATCAAAGACAATGTCTCAACAACGGATAAATTCTTAGGTCTCTTAAAAACCAAATTGATCTCGCAAATCTATAACCCAAAGAAATATAATAGTTCCCCTGAGGATACCGCAGCCATCCTCTTTACCTCCGGCTCTGAAGGAACGCCAAAAGGCGTTGCCTTAAGTCATAAAAATTTGCTCTCTAACATTCACCAAATCAGCGCTAAGGTAGACTTCAGCCCATCAGACACTGTCTTTAATGCATTGCCAATTTTTCATGCCTTTGGTCTTTCGGACGGCACCTTGCTTCCACTTCTCTCTGGCGTAAAAACATTCCTCTACCCTTCGCCACTGCATTACCGCATCGTGCCTGAAATGATCTACGATACAAATGCCACCATCATGTTTGGTACAGACACATTCTTAAAAGGTTATGCAGGCAAAGCACATCCTTATGATTTCTATTCCATTAGATATGTCTTTGCAGGTGCTGAAAAACTCTCTGCTGAGACAAGAAACCTCTGGTCAGATAAATTCGGCATAAGAATTTTCGAAGGCTATGGCGCAACGGAAACTTCGCCTGTACTTTCCTTCAACACGGCCATGGAATGTAAACCGGGAACAGTTGGCCGCTTCATGCCAGGTGTAAAATATAAAATAGAATCCATCCCTGGCATTGAAGAGGGAGGACGCCTCCTTGTCTCTGGACCTAACATTATGAAAGGTTATATGTTCCATGATAATCCAGGCGTCATCCAAGCACCAGAAAACGGATGGTATGACACAGGCGACATTGTCGAGCTAGATGAAGAAGGCTACATCTCTATTAAAGGGCGCGCCAAACGTTTTGCAAAAATCGCTGGTGAAATGGTATCACTGACCATGATAGAACAATTCCTCTCAAAACACTGGCCAGATAATATGCACGGTGTTGTCGCATTACCTTGCCCTAAAAAAGGTGAGCAAATCATCCTCCTGACAGATCGTAATGAACTTGACCGCAGCGATCTTATAGCAAAAGCCAAAGAAGATGGGTTAACCGAACTTGCTGTTCCCAAAACGGTTCATCCCAATGAAACTATCCCTGTGCTCGGGACCGGTAAGTTAGATCATGTCTCATTAAAAAAGCGAGCAATGACCATACAAAACTAACTATTAAAATAAAAAAGCTTCAGGTCATTAATACAAAATGACCTGAAGCTTTCCAACATGAAAAAGTATAAAATTCAAAAATGTGAAAGAGAGAATTCACGCAAATTAAATTTTAAAACCCTATTGGCTTACGGAAAGTCAATTGGATTAATGTCATTAGAATTCTCAACTAATGTTGGGTACTGAATACCAAAAGCATCGTTACCGGCTTGGGCAGAAATAGCACTGCCGAAAAGAGTAAATACAACAACTGATAATGCGATTAAATGTTTCATTTTTTTCTCCAATAAAAATTATTTAAGGCAACAATTGCCTTGCGTTGAAAGCAACATGGAGTGTTTTCGAAAAGAAAAAAAGACCTTCTCACATGACCGTGAATTGGTTTGAAGCACAGTGTAAATTCACTACAAAATTGTGAACATGCTTCACTA
This sequence comes from Hyphomicrobiales bacterium, assembly GCA_017640685.1. Lineage (GTDB taxonomy): Bacteria > Pseudomonadota > Alphaproteobacteria > Rhizobiales > HXMU1428-3 > HXMU1428-3. The sequence continues at coordinate 32,255 of JAEPQF010000014.1, read as the reverse complement.
GGACGTGATGGCCAATCGCAAAAATGAGAGAGATCTAGACATCATCTCACAGGTTCGTGAATTTTCGAAATAACTTAAAAAAATAGAAAAACTCTCAATCGACAAGCGTTGTGATTTTTATCACATACTGAGCATCTTCAATTCGTTAAATTTACCACATCAAGACGAAGCAATTCGTCTGAAACATTTAGCAAACAGCGAAGGTGCTTCTCACGTATGCTCAGTAGGGCTTTTGAAACACAGAGAAGACATCTGAAGCATTACTTAAACAGCGCGGTTGCAACTTGCGGATGCTTTGTGGGCATCTAAAACAAATAAAGGCAACCTGAAGCGCAAACAAACAGTGCGGATGCCTAGTGGGCATCTGAAGCACAAACTAAAATGGAGATTAAAATGAACACTTTAAAGAAAACGGTAATGACTGCTTGTGCAATTGCAACAATCAGCTTCGCAGCTCTTGGCGCAACATCAACTGGTGCAAGTGCAGGTTGGAAAAAACACCGCCACCACCATCATTTCCATGGTCGCTTTTTTAAACCACACCACTATTCATATAATTATGGCTATGGTTACTACTGCAAACCAAAATACCGTAAAATCTGGGTTTGGAGCCCACGAAAAGGTCGCAAAGTAAAACGCCTGGTTAAAGTCGGTAAATGGTGTAACGGTAGATATTACAACTACTACTAAGCCGAAGAACAATCTTAAAAAATAAAACCGATCTCAGATAATGAGGTCGGTTTTTTATTGCAAATTACAAAACAAGAAATTCGCTCTGTGACTTTTCACACAGAGCTAACAACCTAAAAATTGTAAAGTAAAACAATAAGGAACATTAAATTGAATAAGAGAACAGCTCAATGCAACCAATCGCAAAGAAGAAAATACATATTCTTATGAAACTAAGTTTCACATTAACAGTGATAATCGCATGGCTAGGAACCAATACAATTTAATAACCAATCAAAAAACCCGTCTCGGCATATAACAGCTATAACCAAGGCAAAAACATATGGAGTTTTGGATGACCATACTTTTTAAACTAAGCATCGCACTTGCATTCATTTTATTATATTTACCTTCAGATCCAACCGATCAAGATTAAATGCAAGGTCAGAATTAAATACCCAAAGACAAAATGAAAAACCTATAATTGGCGAAGTAAATACCCAGCATTAATAACGCCTACACCACGCAATTCAGTCACGTCCAAATTTGTAAATTGGAATGTGTCTTGAACAGCAACAACAAACGCCTCACTACAATGAATGCGAGAGGGCAAACTCTGTGCTTCTAGGCGAGCTGCACAATTAACTGAGCTGCCCCAAACATCATAGGTCATCCTCTGGTCACCAATGATCCCAGCTGTCACAGGCCCGCGGTGAATACCAATCCGCAACGAGAGTGTATCAAGCCCTAAAAATGAGCGATTGTTCATCTGCTCAATCATATCCAGCGCTAAAAAACCAATCGCACGAGCACCACCAGCATCATGCAAACCACCAACAGCCAAATAGCCATCACCAATGGTTTTAATTTTATCGACCGAGTAATTTTCACATAACCCATCAAAGGTGGTGAACAAATCATCTAAATAAGCAACCACATCTTCCGGCGGTACATTATGTGAAGCTCTAGTAAAACCAACCAAATCAGCAAATAAAATGGTCGCATCTTCCACCCGGTCAGCAATACGTTCCTTAGGCGCAGCCTTCAATCGCTCAGCAATAGGCACAGGCAAAATCGTCGTTAGCAATTTTTCTGATCGTTGATACTCTGAAGCCAAAGCTTTTTCCGCTTTATAAAGCGAACTAAGCGCATAGAAAATCAAAAGCGAATTAATAAGTATCGCATTCACATAAGCCTGGATGGCAAGCTCGCGGCGAAACGCTTGATCAGAGATCATCAAAAAACCTTCTTCGCTCGCAAAATAATAAACGCCTAAAAGAGCCATAAGTCCTGAGCCAAGAAGGGGTAAATAAACATACGTATTCTGGACACCAACCATAAAAATGAAAGCACCAGCCAATGTGAAATATATTTGTAAATCACTATTCAAGCCAAATGCCATCACAACAAATGAGTTACCAAAGAAAATAAAACACGCTAGCAATATCGCGGCTAAAAACTCTCCATAGCGGTGAACAAAAACTAATGAGAGCGCACAAATGATCATGCCCAAATTATAAATATTAACTGGTAACAACGCCCAAAAATCATGAAGACCATTTACAATCAAATGATGAAACGCATTAAAGGCAGTTACATAAAGCACCATATTCGTAAAGCGATGACGGCGCCGAACAGCCTCATCAGTACTAACAATCCCAAAATTAAGAATTTTATGACCAAGGTCGATCAAATAAGCTTTCACTTTATTCATAACTTAATTCAAAGCCGCAGCAATGCGCTCCTCCAGCTCTGCAACATCCAATAGTACAAGCCCACCACGAGTTTTTTCTAAAATTCCATCTTTCATCAATGCTGAAAGCTCACGGCTAACAACTTCCCTCCGGCACCCAATTCGCCCAGCTAAATGATGATGAAAGGGGGGCGGAGAAATAATTTTCTGCTCTTTATTCATACGCCGCGGTACAGACAAACGAAGCAGCTCTGCATAAAGCCGTTCATTGGTTTTTAAAACACTCATTTCAGAAAACCGCAGATCTAACGAGCGAATCCTTGAGACCAAAACTTTTAATATTTCAGATGCAACTTCAGGGACACCTGTTGCCAATTCCATAAAATGAGAAGAAGATAGTCGAGCAATCTCAGTCCGCTGCAAAGCAGTTACATTTGCTGACCGCCCCTTACCATCAATTGCAGATAACTCACCAAAAAAATCACCCTCTGAAAGGTCAGCTAAAATCACCTCTCTGCCCAAAACAGAGCGATACAAAACCCTCACCTTTCCAGAAAGAATAAATAAGACATCCGAAGATTGGTCTTCAAAATCAAGAATCAATTCATTCTCATTATAAGTTCTTGTAACTATTTTTTTCTCTAAAGCCTCACATTGCCCTTCAGACAAAGACGTGAACAAAGAGATCTTGTTCAAAGCACCCATACCCGTAAATAAACTTTCACTGATAAATCAAATCACCGCACCAAATCATAGCCAGATTTCAAAACTCTACAAGCATCATAAAAATCATCTATGCTAAAAAATTAATGACAAAATCATTTAAAATTTTAAAAAAAAATTATTCAAATAAAGTTCAAACAAAAATAAAGACTGAGTAAGTATTTATTAGAACTTTACTGCAATTATTCGCCATTTTTTATTTTATTCCTGCTAATCTAAAAACATCAAGAAATAACCACAACGAGTAAAACGTGGATGTTTCAGCTTGTTACTTAAAAGTGGAAATCAGTTTTAAGAGATATAACAAACTAAAACGAAGAAAGAGAGCATGTCCCTAAATTGAATTCAAAGTGACATCGCTCTAATGGAATAAAACAATGATTGAGCAGGCATTACAACCAGTCAAACAACCAGGGATATCAGTTTCCAAAACTGCCCCTGATAGAAAAGACAATGTGAGCGCCTATGAAAAAATCAAATCAAAGCGCGCTCAATCCCAATCAAATGAACATGGCCCCAAATTTACCATCGATCGGCAATTTTCTAGCAGCTCAAAAGTGTTGGCAAAAAGTCTGGGCCGCTTCAATAAAGTTTTAAACTATTTAGAAACCACTGTTCCATCTGCTCCAAAAGAAGAAGCAACTCTTTTCGCAGGGTTGAAAATAAATAAAAAACAAGCAAATCCCGGACCTGAAAACACTAAATTAAACCAAGGTCAACCACCAGACGTATCATCTAGTAAAACAGATGACGCAAAAATTTATGGCGAACAGCTAGAACTTGATTTGTTTCCAGAAGAAAAAACGAATGGTGCTGAAAATCAAAAACCTCCAGTGGAGATTAAAAAATTTGATGAGCCACCAAAAAAATCATTGGAAATAGAACAAGTTCCCTCAATTGATATCGGCCATAATCCGAGTGATTTTAAAATTCACAACATCATAACGGACGAAATAATTAAAGCCATCTCACAAAGCGAACCATCTTTACAAGTGAAAGATGTTGGAGAACATCTTGCAAGCAAACTAGCAAATGAAGTGAGAAAACAATTGGCAAATTTACCTCATGCCATCGCCACGAATGAAGAAGCTACTCCAGTCGCAATATTTGATAAGGAGATATAATAAGAAGAACAAATAAGTCTTTAAGGCTTAAAGTTCCATGATTTACCCCCTGATCTCGCCCTGATCTCATTATACCTCTATTAACGCAAAATAATGATCACCTACAAACAGGGCGAGACTTTTTAAATAAATGTCCTGGACAAATTGAAACCAAAAATATGAAGACACTCTTTTTGAATTCAAAAGGAGTGTCTTCATATTTAAAGAACCTCATCACTCTCAAATAAAAAATTTGAAATCACCAATTGATAATTATTAATGATGAAATCATGCGCAAATCGTATTATAAGGTCTAATTGATTTTTTCATCATTTATGATAAGAAAGACTGATGCAAGCAATTTCAACAAAACAACTGCGCTACTTTCACGCACTCTCTCGTCTGAAACATTTTGGCAAAGCAGCAGACTATTGTGCGGTAACCCAGCCAGCTTTAAGCATGCAAATAAAAGACCTTGAACATATTCTTGGATTAAGCTTGGTGGTTCGAGGCAAATCAAAAATCACTCTAACACCTGATGGCGAAGAAATTGCCCTAAGAGCTGAAAAAATCTTAGCCGACATTCAAGACATCGGAGATTATGCAAAAACCAGAGGTGGCATCCTGGCAGGCACATTTAGATTGGGCATCATCCCAACTATTGCGCCTTATATCTTGCCCAAAATACTCCCAGCATTGCAACAAGATTTCCCCGACCTGGACCTAAAATTAAAAGAGACAACAACTCCTCATCTTTCAGATGCCTTAATCCAAGGGCAGTTAGATGCAATTCTGGTAGCTCTTCCGATCCATCACGCGGAGCTAATGACGAAACAACTATTCTCTGATCCGTTCTTCTTGGTGATAAATAGTGAAAATTCAAGCCAAACAACCAACCCAACCCAGTTATTAGAAGAAAACAATCTTCTCCTATTGGAAGAAGGCCATTGCCTGAGAGATCAAGCCATTTCTTTTTGTGATAATGTAAGCCCACAAGCTCTATCGCAATTTGGCGCAACAAGTTTAAAAACTTTGATAGAACTCGTAGCAAACAATCAAGGCATCACTTTGGTACCAAAGCTAGCTGCTAAAGTTGAAATCCCAACAGATAGCCCACTGCGCATCATTCCGTTTGAACCTCCAGAACCAGTTAGAACCATCGGTCTAGTCTGGCGTAAATCATCGCCGCGAATAAAAGATTTCAGCGCGTTAGCAAAAACAATCACAAATGCAATTACATAGTGGTCGCTTCTGAGCAATCTGGTGTACAGATATATTCAACTTAAAACGTCACCAAAAAACTCCCCCAACAACAAAAATTCGTCTCATTACCACTCTTTCCTTGCATAAAGACAAAGCTTTGCTTAGCAACACATATAAATTGTTTTAATCGTGGTTGCCATCCAGTTGCTTTAGATCGGTTTTTATTAGAAAACCGAAAGGGAGATAAGAAAGTGTCTAAAGCGCTAATAAAAATGTACGGATGCTTAGCCCCGGTTGCTAATGGGCAATCTGAAGGGGTATTAAAAAAGACATCTGAAGCACAAAAGAAAATCTGCGGATGCTTCGCGCCGGTTGCTTGTGGGCAACCTAAAGGCGCACTAAAAAGAGACATCTAAAGCGCAACCCAAAATGAGGAACTCATGCGTCTGTATAAAGCCTTTGCAACAGTTGGCAGTATGACATTAATCAGCCGCGCGCTTGGATTCATAAGAGACATCCTCGTCGCTTTTGTTTTAGGAACTGGCCCCATCGCCGACGCCTTCTTTGTCGCTTTCCGTTTCCCAAACCTGTTTCGAAGATTATTCGGTGAAGGCGCCTTTAACGCGGCGTTTATTCCTCTTTTTGCCAAAGAGCTTGAAGGCAATGGCAAGAAAAGCGCCAAAGATTTCGCAAACCAAGTCGCCAGTGTCTTAATTACTGCCTTACTAATCACAACGGCGCTCGCAGAACTCACCATGCCATGGCTCATCTATTTCATCGCTCCTGGTTTTAGTGAAAACCCTGAAAAACTCGATCTCGCCATTTTCCTCACACGGATCACATTTCCTTATCTCGCCTGCATGTCACTAGTAGCCCTTCTTTCAGGAATGCTCAATGCCTTGGACAAATTCGCAGCCGCAGCAGCCGTTCCTATTTTACTCAATATCATTCTCATTGCCGCCATGAGCATCGCAGCTTTCTTTGAGTTAAATGAAACGGCAACCGCGGGTATTATCTTAAGTTGGGGTGTCGCAATCGCTGGCTTTGCACAACTGTTTTTGCTTCTTTTTTGTGTGATAAAACAAGACTTCGCCTTAAAACTCAAACGCCCACGCCTGACACCACAAGTGAAAAAATTTCTCTGGCTTAGCGTCCCAGGCATCTTGGCCGGAGGCATCACACAAATAAACATCATGATCGGCACCATTATCGCATCTATGCAAGAAAGCGCTGTATCTTTCCTTTATTATGCAGACCGCCTCTATCAATTACCCTTAGGAATTGTCGGCATTGCCATTGGTGTCGTTTTACTACCGGAACTCTCAAGAAAATTACGCGCCAATGAAATGGAAGCCGTTCACAACGCTCAAAACAGATCACTCGAGTTCTCAGCTCTTTTAACCATGCCAGCAGCCGTTGCCCTGTTTACAATTCCAGAACCGATCATAAAAGTATTATTCGAGCGCGGTGCATTTGATGCAAGTGCAACAATGGCAACAGCAGCAGCTCTCGCAGCTTTCGCCATTGGCCTTCCAAGCTTTGTGCTCATTAAAGTTTTCTCACCAGGCTTCTTTGCGAGAGAAGACACCAAAACACCTATGATTTTCGCCGGCATTTCAATGGTCATAAATGTGGCTTTAAGCATTATTCTTTTCACTCACTACAAACATGTCGGCATCGCCATCGCAACATCTGTCGCCGGTTGGGCCAATGCCATTCTTCTTGGCGCCCTTCTTTATAAAAGAGGCCATTTCATCACAGATAAACAGCTGCTCTCAAAACTGCCACGCATTATTTTATCAAGCATCATAATGGGGCTCGTGCTTTATTTCGCAGCACAATATGCAACCCCTTATCTCACTTTAGATAATGGCATTTGGATCAGATTTCTCACACTTTTTGCTTTAGTAGCTTGCGGAGTGCTGGCCTATGGTTTATCAGCAGAAATAACAGGCGCGGCAAGCTTAAAATCTTTAAAACAAGGTTTACGGCCAAATCGCCAATAAACGATCAAGAACAAATTCTTTACGGGGCTCAAATAAATGACACATCAAGAGCGTGTATTCTCTGGCGTACAACCAACAGGCAATCTCCACCTCGGCAATTACCTGGGCGCGATTACAAAATTCGTCGCCCTGCAAGAAAGCCATGAATGTCTTTATTGCGTGGTAGATCTACACGCCATCACCGTGTGGCAAGACCCAAAAGAACTCGCCGGAAATATAAGAGAAGTCACAGCCGCCTTTATCGCGTCCGGCATTGACCCAAAAAAACAGATCATCTTCAACCAGTCCCAAGTATCTGGTCATGCTGAGTTAGCCTGGGTGTTAAATTGCGTGGCTCGCATGGGCTGGTTAAACCGCATGACGCAGTTTAAGGAAAAGGCTGGCAAACATAAAGAAAACGCCTCTGTTGGTCTTTTCACCTATCCGAACCTGATGGCGGCTGACATCCTTCTTTATCACGCAACCCATGTGCCTGTTGGCGAAGATCAAAAACAACATTTGGAACTTGCCCGTGATATCGCGCAAAAATTCAATGTTGATTTTGCAGAGACGATTAAAGAAGCAGGCTTCGAAGAAGGCATCTTCTTCCCACAGCCAGAACCCCTCATTCAAGGCCCTGCCACCAGAGTGATGTCTCTACGTGATGGCTCTAAGAAGATGAGTAAATCAGACCCATCAGAAATGTCACGCATCACCATGACAGATGACGCAGATACAATTGCTAAAAAAATCCGCAAAGCCAAAACGGATCCAGACGCCCTGCCATCTGAAACAGACGGATTGACTGATCGCCCTGAAGCAAACAATCTCGTTGGCATTTATGCCGCTCTAAAAGGGGTGAGCAAAGAGGAAGTCTTAAAAGATCACGGCGGCGCTCAGTTCTCAGCCTTCAAACCAGCCCTGGCAGAACTTGCCGTTGAAAAGGTAAGCCCCATTGCAGACGAAATGAAAAAGCTACTTAATGAGCCAGCAGAACTAGACGCCATCCTAAAAGACGGCGCTAATCGAGCTCAAACCATCGCTGACCCAATCATGAAAAAGACAAAAGAGATTGTTGGATTTATTGGCTAAGGTAATTTTCCGGTTATGTAACTAAGATTCTCTGCTGAACTATTTTTTAAATATGTAGCTTAAAAAATGGTAGACATAATAATTGCGAAACTCAACACTGAAGCAATTAGCTCTTTTGTTAAGGATATTTCTTTAGGAATCATACAATATGGTTTATTCATATCTTGGTTCTGCACGGATATTTGCTAGCCATTATCAACTAGTCATTTGTGATGATCTCAATAAATTTATTAATGACAATGATAACTGGAATGATGATAAAGTAGCACGTGGCTTTGCTGGAATGCCCTCATTCAGAATGGTCGGCACTGAAGCGGATTTAAACGACCATTGGGTTGAGCTTGTCTTATCGCAAACACCACCTAATATTGAAGAATGGCAACGAATTACCTGTGTCGACTTCTCAACTCAAAATGGTAATGTCTATATTATGTCAGTTGTAGACAGCGAACCACCTATAGCTGTAAAAGTGGAACCAGGTAAGTATTCAGCATACTTTGCAGCCCAAAATCTTGGAATCGATCAACTAAGCCTAGGAGAACTTAGTGATGATACAAACGCTGAGCTTAGTGATAAAAAGTTAGCAACACGAAAAGATATAGAGTGATATCGGATTTATCTCATTCCGGACCCCCCTAAACAGCGGGGTTATCTGGTCAACAGAAGTCAACCAATAGATTAACAAAATCTCTTTTCAGATTAAATTAAACTTCTACTGCAATTGAGCAATTAGCAGTAAAAAAAGCCCCCTGAACCAATCCAGTCCAGAGAGCTTCCAAACATCACCCTACAAAAGGGACTAGTCCCTAACTACTCGGTCCATTATTAAGGTCAGTTTCATCAACAAGCAGCGAAGCCGCTTTGCGTAATTCAGCAATTTTATCTAATGCCAAATCATCAGCCTTAAACTCACCCCAACTTTTCACAAGATCAGACCAAGCCACGCCATCTTTCACCGGATATTCAAAATTCACTTTTGAATAAATTTGCTGAGCTTTTTCAGAAGACAAAAATTCCATCAACTTAATAGCAGAAGCTTTATTCGGTGAATGTTTCGCCAAAACCATGCCTGAAACATTTACATGCGCACCGCGAGATTTCGTATTAGGGAATAATAATTTAACAGCACTCGCCCATTTTTTCTGTTCTGGCTTTTTCTCATTGGTCACCATCTTGCCCATATAATAAGTGTTACCAATCGCTATGTCACAAAGGCCTGAATAAACCGCTTTAATTTGCGCGCGATCATTGCCAGAAGGTTTGCGCGCTAAATTCGCTTTCAAGCCCTTCAGCCAGGTTCTTGTTTTCTCAGCACCATTATGCGCAATCATAGACGCAATCATCGCAACGTTATAAACATGCTGACCAGACCGCATACAAATTTTACCGCGCCATTTCGGATCAGCTAGCTCTTCATAAGTAATCGCATCTTGAGCAACCCGCTCTTTAGAGGCATAAACAACACGTGAGCGAATGGTAAGACCAAACCAGTCACCTTTAGCGCCTCTATATTTAGCCGGTATATTTCCATTAATAACGTCAGAGTTCACTGGTTGAGAAATACTCTTTTCAATAGCAGCAGACAAACGCCCAATATCAACCGTTAAAAGAATATCAGCTGGGCTTAATTTTCCCTCAGCCGCAACCCGTTCAATCAAACCTTTTTTAGCAAAAATAACTTTGGTTTTAATGCCAGTTTGTTTGGTGAATTCTTCTAAAAGTGGGTTAATCAAAAACGGTTGACGATACGAATAAATGTTCACAACACCCTTTTCAGCAGCATGTGCTTCAGAGTGAATCAAGCCAGAATTTGAAAAAGAAGAAAGTGAAACGACGCCAAAAGTTGCAAAAGCAAGGGAATACAGAGAAACTTTGAGCTTACGCTTAGAAAGCGCAGCAGGAAACAAAAACATATTTTCCTCCAATAGATGAGGGTCAAGGCCCCAAAATTGAATTAATCTTTAAAGAAATTTAGAAAAAATAATCAAATCCCAAACATCTCAATTAGATACCAAGCTAAACTGAAGCAGTTAAGCCTGTCAATGAGATAAAGAGCGCAATAAATTTAAGACAAAAATATAAAAAGCCACCAAAGTCTTAAATGGTTAATCCAAAAATCGACGGTTCTGTATGTAGCGTACAATTTTTAAGACGCTTTTTCTTACCTTTTTAAAAGAAGCCTACAAAAAAAGCCCTGGCAAAAGAGACGCAAAAACAGCAAACATCAACATCTCTGATACTTGCTCAACGGCCCCATAAACATCACCTGTTAAACCTTTGTAACGACGCAAAGCAATTAAAGCGACAATCAATGCACCGCACCCAGCAAATAAAAAAGCTAAAGCTGCAACATGCCAAGGTAGAAGAGCGAAAAACACAACAGCACAAATAATAAGCGCAACCAAAACCGAAATCCAATTGCTAGCCCCGCTAGAAACAGCCAAACCATCTGATCGCGCCTTTGGTAAAAGCAGCATGGTTGCCATAAAACCGCGTGCTCCAATATGAGCAAGTAACAAACTAAGCCCTGCTAAATAAACTGAACCGAGTTCAAATAAAGCCACCCCGCGAAATGAAAAACTTACCAAAAGGGCTAGAGCTCCAAAACTCCCAACCTGACTATCCCGCATCACTTCAAGGGCACGCGTTCTATCATAAACACCAAGACCATCGAAAAAGTCAGCAAATCCATCCTCATGCAGCGCACCTGTTAAACAAATGCCAAAAACAAGAACAGCAACACATTGCAAATAAAAAGGAACACTCATTCCCTCTAAAACAAGAAGAAACGCCCATAACAAGCACCCAATAAAAGCGCCAACAATGGGAAAGCACCAAGCAGCCGCTGCCAGTGAAATTTTCTCAGTAGAAAAATTTGGCAAAGGCAAACGCGTTAAAAATAGGAAAGACAAAAAAATTTGCTTGAATACAACCAAGTAAAACAATTCCTTAAAAACAAATCTTAGTCAGGCATCACTTAATCGCGATTAGAAATGGAAGCTTCAGCAAAAGTCGCCATTTGAGAGTGCGTCGTAACCGCCCCTTTTATAATCTCAACGGCAAGTGCAGCACCTGTTCCCTCACCCAACCGCATATCCAAACTTAACAAAGGATCTAACCAGAGAAAATCAAGTAATCTCTGATGACCTGGCTCAGCCGAACAATGAGCAGCCAAACAATGATCAAACGCATTCACTTTCAATAAGCTTAACGGCGCCACAGCGGCTGTCACCACAAAGCCATCTAATAAAACAGGTAAATGTTTTAAACGAGCAGCAACCACAGCTCCCATAATAGCTGCATGTTCTCTCCCCCCCACCAATCTCATTATAGTAAAAGGGTTTTGCAAACCTTCTCGGTTCACTTTGTCAGTCTTAAGGTTATGTAAAGCAAGAGCCCGATCTATAACCTCAGCTTTTAAAGAGATACCCTTAGATGAAAGCCCTGTCCCAGGCCCTGCCCATTCAGCACCACAGCCACCACAAGTCGCCGCTGCCAAAGTCGAAGCAATGGTTGTATTACCAATTCCCATCTCTCCAAAATAAACCAAATCAGCCGTGCATTGCTCAACAGCCTGTGCCCCAGCATTAATCGCCTCAAGCGTTTCTTCCATCGTCATCGCTGGAGAAGCAGCAATATTTTTCGTTGGTTCATCTAATGAAAGCGGAATAACTGAAAGCTGATGGCCAAAAACTGACGTTAAAGCATTAATCGCAGCTCCACCTTGTTCAAAGTTTTGCACCATCTGTTCTGTGACAGACGAGGGAAAAGGTGAAACACCTTCTTCTACAACACCATGGTTCCCTGCAAACACAAACGCTGAAATCTCATCTAATTTAGGGCATTCTCGGCCTTGCCATCCAGCCAGCCATATAGCAATATCTTCTAACCGACCAAGGGCACCATGTGGCTTTGTTAATTGGTTTTGCCGTGCTTGCGCTGCCTCTTGAAACTTGGTTTCAGCGGTTGGCAAAGAATTTAATGAAGAAAGAAAACTATCAACAGTGTCAAACATAAAATAATTTGTATCCCAAAAAGGTTGCCAACATGATAACCTAAAAAATCACAGAAAAACATATATTTAATGACACTGTACCAATTCATTACATTTTGACAATAATGAAATCTCGTAAAGACATATGAATAAAATTTCACTCATATTAGGCGGAGCAAAAAGTGGCAAAAGCAATTTTGCAGAAAACCAAGCCCTCCCCTACTCACATAAAATCTACATTGCAACAGCAGAAGCAAGAGATGAGGAGATGAAGAGGCGCATCAAATCTCATCAAACTCAACGCGATGAAAACTGGCAAACTATCGAACAACCATTAGACTTAACGACTGAGCTGAATAAACCATACCCTCAAAATACGGTAATTCTGATTGATTGTATGACAATTTGGCTCTCAAACCTAATGGAGCGAAACCTAAACATAAAAGAGCACACTAATCATTTATTAGAAAAACTACCAGACTGTTCAGCAGATGTAATTCTGGTGTCGAATGAAGTTGGCCTTTCCATCGTCCCTGAAAATGCGTTGGCGCGGAAATTTCGAGATGAACAAGGTTTATTAAATCAAAGGCTTGCCAAAGGGGCTACAAATGTAGTTTTTATAGCAGCAGGTTTACCCTTAGATTTAAAATAGTCATCATTGATAAATTAATGAGAAGAGAGTTCTTAATGCCTCATAAAATCCCCGTCACAGTCATCACCGGCTTTTTAGGCGCTGGTAAAACAACCCTCATTCGCAACTTGATTGAAAGTGCTAATGGTAAACGCCTAGCATTAATCATCAACGAGTTTGGCGATGTTGGTGTTGATGGTGAAGTTCTAAAATCTTGCGGTGATGAAAATTGCACAGAAGAAGACATTGTAGAGCTCGCCAACGGGTGTATCTGCTGCACAGTGGCTGAAGATTTTATTCCCACAATGGAAAAATTACTCAGCCGAGATGAGCGCCCCGATCATATCATCATTGAAACATCAGGCCTGGCTTTGCCGCAACCACTAGTACGCGCCTTTAACTGGCCAGAGATTAAAACCGAAGTGACCGTAGATGGCGTTATCACATTGGTCGATGCTCCCGCCGTTTCTGAGGGACGCTTTGCCTCTAACGAAGCCCAAGTCCAAAGCCAACGCGAATTAGATGATGCCCTTGATCATGAAACGCCACTTGGTGAATTATTTGAAGATCAAGTCAATTGCGCTGACCTTATCGTCCTCTCCAAAACAGATCTCATTGACGATCAAGCTGTCACAGCCGTGAAGAACGTCGTTTCTAAAGAGGTGAGAGACGGCGTACAAATGGTACAAGCTCAAAAAGGTAAACTACCATTGAATGTGCTCTTAGGGCTTGATATGAAAGCTGAAGATGACAACCGCATGTCACATCATGAGCGCCATCACGCGGCTCATCACCATGACGATGACCATCACGACCATGACCACCATCATCACCACACCCATGATCATGATGACTTCGAAAGTTTCAGCATTGGTTTTGAAACAATCGATGATGTCGAGAGTTTTAAATCAAAACTGATCGAGACAATCAAAACCCACGACATCTTAAGACTTAAGGGGTTTGTATCTGTAAAAGACAAAGACATGCGTCTCCAAATCCAAGCCGTCGGCCCAAGACTAGACGCCTACTACGACAAACCCTGGAACCTCGATGAAACCCGAAATTCTAATTTGGTGGTGATTGGGCAAGCTGGAATGGATAGAGACGCCATTCAACAAGGTCTCTAAATTAATTGGATTTTATAACTTTATTGGTTTCATGTTAGTACAACTTTGAAACCAATAAGGTAAAGCAAAACGCAACTTCTCTATATTACCCTCAAAAGCAGCCTCATTGATCAGTCGCCAATTTCTGAGTTTTTTCCTTTTTAGCTTAAGTCCATTTTGAATTTTATATACCTTTTTTCTCTCTAACCTTTGAGCCAAATAATAATAAATATCATCTGGAAGCAATGTTGAGAATAGTTCATTATGCCAATTTAAAAGGTCAGTCTGAGCAGCTTGATAATCATCACAAATAGCCAACTTCATAATAGTTTCAAGCTCAACAAGTCTTACTTTCTGCTCTTTAGTATATACATAGTCTCTACCACTCTCACCTAAACCTCCATACTCAAGAAAGCTAAATGAAGATGCTTGTTTTTTAAAAAATCCATACGACGTAAGCAAGTTATGAGACTGACAGCGTCTAAATCCTCTTGAATATCTAACCGCAATTTTGTCTTCAAAAAATTTACGGATATGCTCATTCTTCTCAAAAACGGGAATAAGTTCACGATTGGCATTTAAAAAGCCTAAAACATCAATCTGAATAACATCCAAGCATCGACCTGCCTTTTGCCATGCTAGATAGTCATGATTATCTTTAGGTGATAAAGCTTCATCAAAGTAACGATTTAAATATCCATACCATGGGCTATCAACAGAAGTAACCCATTGATGAATGCTAGGATTTGTATTTCGAAATTTTTCAAATTTCTCAAAAAAAGAAGAATTGTTTTCGGCAAATGCTGAACTGGCCAGTGCTCCTTGTGCCCCCAGTGCAAAAACAAATAACAACATGAAATAAAAGAAACTGTAACGAAAGCTCATTTAATTACCCTTCTTATTTCCATGTATATAATCACCTTAAAATGGCAAAACTTTACCCTCAAGATTAATCAAAATTATCCATGCTATACAATAGACAAACTTCCACCTATCAATTAAACCTAATCTTTCTATTTTCCAGCCTCAAAGCTCGATCCAAAAAAGTTTCAGATTTTGTTCGTGAGTAGGCAAGGGTGAATTTTTAGGCCCGTGGAATATAAGACATATTTGAGGGGTTAAAAATTCAGCCTTAACGCCCTCAAACTCGAAATAGCGCGGATGCTTTGTGGGCATCTGAAGCGCAACTAAAATGGAGCTTTTTTTGCATTTATTGACGGCACAAGCTGGCGGTATAGACGACGGCAAAGACCCAATTGACCTGGCCCAAACGCCGGGCGATATCGTCGTGCTCACATCTGCTGACACAGAAATTGCCGGCCTTGCAAAAGCCTATTCACAGATTCGACAAAGCACTCAGTCTAACGGTCATCACGCCCCGGTTGCTAAGCCGGATGCATTGTCGGCATCTGAAGGCAATAAAAAAGAGCAACTGAAGGGACCAAAAGAATCTCTTAGGCTGGCCAATTTGCTCAACCTCAATCACAATTACTCTGTTGATCTTTATATCGAGCAAACCTTAAAACACGCCAAACTCATCATCGTGCGTGTACTTGGTGGCCCGTCTTATTGGCAATATGGCCTTGATGAACTCACCCGTCTTTGCAGAGGTGAAAATATCAAGCTCGCGGTTATGTCTGGCTCCGCATATAAAGATGAAACCTTAGATGCCTACTCAACCATAAGCGGGGAAACAACAGACCAGCTCTGGTCATACCTGGTTGAAGGCGGCCCAGAGAACTACAGCAATTTCCTAAACCACTGCGCACATCTTATCGAGCCTGAAAAAATCACCAAACCACTCCCTGCTCAGCCACTGCCTAAAGCCGGTATCTATTGGCCAGGGAGCACAATCAAATCAATTGATGATATTAAATCGCATTGGGATTTATCAAAAATCAATAGTGCGGTTGCTGGTGGGCAACTGAAGTACAAACAAGTTTGCTCAATCACCTTCTACCGCGCTTTACTGCAATCAGGTGATCTAGAGCCCATCGATCAACTCATCAAAGATCTGCAAGAAGAAGGCCTAAACCCACTTCCCATTTTCGCAAGCAGCTTAAAAGATCAGGTCGCCAAAGACATCATCGCTGACATTTTCAAAGACGCAAAACCAGCGACCATCATCAACACCACCAGCTTTGCAATCTCAAAACCAGGCACAGACTGGCAAGGCACAATCCTTGATAGGTCCGAAACACCGGTATTCCAGGCCATTCTTTCAGGCTCAAATAAAGACACATGGGCTGAGAACCCAAGAGGGCTCATTTCCAGAGACATCGCCATGAATGTCACCCTACCCGAGATCGATGGCCGCATCACCACAAGAGCAATCTCATTCAAATCAGATTTCGGCAGAGATGAAAATGTAGAGACCTCACTTGTTGGTCATAAAGCTGAACCGAGCCGAACAAAGTTCGTTGCGCAATTAGCTACAAGCTGGACCAAACTACAAAACACAAAAATTGAAAACCGCAAGGTCGCTCTTATCTTATCAAACTACCCTTCAAATGATGGCCGCATTGCCAACGGCGTCGGGCTAGATACTCCGGCTGGCACCATCAAGCTTTTAGAAGCAATGAAGAAAGAAGGTTATGAGCTCAACTCCATTCCTGAAACCGGCGATGAGCTCATAAAGAAATTACAACACGCCACAGCAGATAAATCGAAATGGCATCACTACTCATTAACTAATTACTTAAAGGCCTGGAACACTCTCGATGAAACCTTCAAAGATGAGATTGTAGACCGATGGGGACTGCCAGAAAAAGACCCTTCATTTATTACTGAAGATAACAGCTTTCTCATCCGCACCATTTCACTTGGGGGTATAATCGTTGGCGTGCAACCTGGGCGCGGCAGCGGCTTAGATGCCAAGCTCTCACACCATGATGCTACCATCCCACCAACTCATGAATATCTCGCTTTTTACTTTTGGCTGCGAGACCAGTTTAAAATGGATGCCATCATCCATATGGGCAAACATGGCAACTTAGAATGGCTCCCCGGCAAAGCACTTGCGCTCAGCAAGTCTTGCGCGCCTGAAGCCATCCTTGGGCCAACCCCTCATATTTATCCCTTTATTGTCAACGACCCTGGCGAAGGCGCCCAAGCCAAACGACGTACTAATGCCGTCATCATTGATCACCTGACACCGCCGCTAACGAGAGCAGAGAGCTACGGCCCGTTAAAAGATCTAGAATGTCTGGTCGATGAATATTACGAAGCTGCCGGCGTAGACCCAAGACGCACGAAACTGTTGGGTGAAGACATTATCAACCTCGCTCAATCCATGGGGCTATCAAAAGATTGCGATATTAAAGATACCGATTGCGATGACACCAAACTACAAAAGCTCGACAATTTCCTCTGTGAATTAAAAGAACTTCAAATCAGAGATGGCTTGCACATCTTCGGCGAAGCACCAAAGAACGAGCAAAAAACCAATCTGCTCTTAGCGTTAACAAGGCTCCCCCGCGGAGAAATCAGAAAAGAAGAAGGCGAAATTATCAGCACAGCAAAAACTGAGCATCAATCAATTCTGCGCGCCCTTGCAAACGATCTGTGCTTAAATTTTGATCCTTTAATCACTGAAATGGCAACGCCTTGGCAAGGCCCAAAGCCAGAAGTTCTGCAAACAATCACAGACCAATCCTGGCGCACAAATGGTGATACAGTCGAGAGACTAGAAATTCTTGCCGAGCAACTCGTCAATGGGACACACGAACCTGATACAGATTGGAAAGAAACCAGCCCCGTATTGGATTATATCAAAACCCATCTAAGCCCACTCCTAGAAGACTGTGCCTCTAAAGAATTAGATGGCGTTTTGAGAGCCTTGGGCGGCAAGTTCATTGAGCCTGGCCCTTCCGGAGCCCCAACTCGTGGCCGCTTAGATGTGCTCCCATCAGGGCGCAACTTCTACACCATAGACAACCGCACCATCCCAACAGAAACCGCATGGCGCCTAGGCAAACAATCAGCAGAAACGGTCATTAAAGCCTACACCCAGGCCAATGGCGAATGGCCCAAACAAATCGCTCTCTCTGCATGGGGCACATCCAACATGCGCACTGGCGGCGATGATCTCGCCCAAGCCCTTGCCTTCATCGGCACACGGCCAACTTGGGACAGCGCCTCGCGCCGCGTCACCGGCTTTGAAATCATTCCCTTGTCAGAATTAAACCGCCCAAGGGTTGATCTTTTACTTCGTATTTCTGGCTTTTTCAGAGATGCGTTCCCAGCTCAAATCGATCTCTTGCAAAGCGCTATCAATGCCGTTGCTGAATTGGATGAAAATGAAAACGCCAACCCTTTGCGCGCAGCCTA
Organism: Hyphomicrobiales bacterium; assembly: GCA_017640685.1. Lineage (GTDB taxonomy): Bacteria > Pseudomonadota > Alphaproteobacteria > Rhizobiales > HXMU1428-3 > HXMU1428-3. Next base: position 13,727 of record JAEPQF010000014.1, on the reverse strand, counting down.
TTTAAAACGCAAAGCCACCCTTCAAAAAGAAGGTCTCGAAGAACCTGTTGCGGATAGGAGAGCCAAAGCACGTATTTTCGGTTCCGCTCACATGAGCTATGGCGCCGGCCTCAAAGACATGATCCACCAAGGCCAATGGACGGATAGAGAAGAGCTTGCAGACCAATATATTAAAGCAAGCAGCTACACCTATGGCCAGGCAAAAGAAAATGAAACAGATGGCAAAGAAGCGCTTGAGCATTTCAAAGCCTTGCTCAAATCAACCAACCTAGTGGTGCATAACCAAGACACCAGAGAATTTGACATTTTAGACAGTGAAGATTTCTATCAATTTGAAGGCGGCCTCTCAGCGTCGGTTGAAAGCGTAAGTGGCAAGGCCCCTGAGATTTATCACAATGATCACAGTAATCCAGAAAATCCAAAGGTACAAACCTTAAGCGAAGAGATTGCCAAAATCGTCCGCGGTCGTGCCGCAAATCCTAAATGGATCAAATCCATCCAGCGCCACGGCTCTAAAGGCGCCAGTGAAATCCTCGCCACCGTCACCAACCTCAGTGCTTTCGCATCTTTAACAAACGCTGTTGAAGAACACCACTTTGAAAGCTTGTTTGAAGCCTATTTGGTTGATGAAGAAGTGCGAGAGTTTTTGCAAACATCTAATAAACCCGCTATGGAAGAGATCGCAAAACAATTTGGCCAAGCTATAGAGCGCGGCCTCTGGAAACCCAAACGCAATAGCGCTTACCATTATCTAGAAACACTATACTCAAAAGCAGAGTAATTTGATATTACAACGCTAACTTTGAATACAAACAAATAACAAACTATACGAAGAAGGAGCTCAGCCCTAGTCCAGTTGTTAGTGGACAACTACAACGACAAAAAAGGGCTAAGGGACATGGCGAAGCGCCAGCGCAGCCTGGGCCAAGCCCCGCATAGTGCGGTTGCAAATGGGCAACCTAAAGCACAACCAAAAAATGCAGGCCCATGAGCTTCAGCTCATGGAATAGCCGTGAGAGAAAAAAGCGCCAATAAAAAGGACCAAACATAATGAGTAAACCAATTGATAGTGAACGCCACCATGAAAAAATGGTGCAACGCAAAGAACTGCATGATAAAAAAATGGCAGAGAAAACTGCTGACAAAGGCCTGCTCATTGTTCATACCGGCACAGGTAAAGGCAAATCATCATCTGCTTTTGGTATGGTCATGCGTGGCATCACCCACGGCTTTAATATTGGCATCGTGCAGTTTATCAAAGGTGATTGGCAATCAGGAGAACGGGATGTCCTCATGAAATTTCCAGAGCAAGTTGAAATCCACGCTATGGGCGAAGGTTTCACCTGGGAAACACAAGACAGAGAAAGAGATATCGAAGTCACGAATAAAGCTTGGGAAAAATCAAAAGAATTTATCGAAGATCCAAACATCAAGATGGTGGTACTAGATGAGCTCAACATCGCCCTTCGTTATGATTATCTAGACTTGAACGAAGTGTTAGAAACTTTGGCCAACAGAGCACAAGACAAACACATCATAGTAACCGGTCGAAATGCCAAACCGGAATTAATTGAAATCGCAGATCTAGTAACAGAGATGAAATTGATCAAACACCCCTTTAAAGAACAAGGCATCAAAGCACAAAAAGGCATTGAATACTAAAGCTTCCATCAGTCTCAAAACCAAAGTTAAATTACAGTGACAGATTCCAGCAAAACAAAAGCTTGCAAAGCCTTCATGATCCAAGGCACCGGCTCAAATGTGGGCAAATCAATGCTCGTTGCAGGACTATGTCGTTATTTCACGAACCATGGGTTCACAGTTCGTCCATTCAAGCCCCAAAACATGTCAAACAACGCCGCTGTCACCGAAGATGGCGGCGAAATAGGCAGAGCTCAAGCACTCCAGGCTTTAGCCTGCAAAACAAAACCAACCATACATATGAACCCGGTTCTCTTAAAACCAGAAGGTGAATGCGGTTCACAAGTGATTGTACAAGGCAAAAGACTTGGTTCATATAAAGCTAAAAATTTCTATGACTTGAAAAAAACACTCATGCCAAAAGTGTTGGAAAGTTTTGAGCTCTTAAAACAAGAAGCAGATCTCGTAATTGTCGAAGGCGCCGGTTCCGCCTCAGAAATGAACTTACGCGAAAATGACATCGCCAATATGGGCTTTGCCGAAGCTGCCAATGTTCCGGTTATCATAGCAGCTGACATCGACAGGGGCGGCGTCCTTGCAAGCATTGTCGGCACTCATGCTCTCTTACCCAAAAATGAGATCAATCTCATCAAAGGTTATATAATCAACAAATTCAGAGGTGACCCAGCCCTCTTTACATCAGCTGAAAGTCTCATCACAGAAAAAACAAGCTGGACCAGCATCGGCATGTGCCCCTGGTTTCCAAAGGCGAACCTCTTGCCCGCAGAAGATAGCCAAGATTTAGAAAATAACTCAAACACTGAGCCAAGCTCCACCAAACAAATAAAAATCTCAGTCCCTGTACTTCCTCGTATCGCAAACTTTGATGACCTAGACCCACTCGCAGCAGAGCCGAATGTTGAGCTCAAACTTATCAAACAGGGCGAACTCATCGAAGAAGACACAGACCTCATCATCCTCACCGGCTCCAAAGCAACCATTGCAGATTTAAAAACTCTCTATGAAGAAGGTTGGCACATAGATATTGCTAAACATGTGAGAAAAGGTGGCTATGTCCTCGGCCTTTGTGGTGGCTATCAAATGCTCGGAAAAACCATCAAAGACCCTGAATATCTAGAAGGGTCTTTAAGTGAAATAGACGGCCTAAATCTATTGAATATCGAAACAACAATTGAGCCGCAAAAAACCTTAATAGATGTCAACGCTGAATTTATCGAAACCAATTCTAATCTAACTGCCTATGAAATGCATATGGGCAAAACATCAGGGCCAGATTTAAGCAATCCCCTTTTTAAAAAATCTGATGAAGGTAAAATTTTGGAAGGCGCTCAAAACTCAACCGGCAAAGTCATGGGAACTTATCTACATGGCCTCTTCCAGTCAGATGAATTTAGAAAGAAATTTCTTCAAAAAATATCGGCTAATTTTGAAAGCCAAACGGCCTATAAATTACAAGTCGAAGTCACTCTAAATGAACTAGCCAACCACATAGCAGACTCTTTAAACATCAAAGAAATTGAAAAGATAAGTGGCTTTTAATGCTTTTTTAAAAAGGCATTGTCTTAATAAGAAACTGAGAAGCACCAATCAACCCGATCACTGGCAATATATAAAACACAGCTCTCTTCATAACCGCCAAAGCTTGCCAAATATCTTCTGCATCAGTATCAAGGCGCCCCTTCGCATTAATCCAGGGATCTTGCTTCATCACATCAAAATAAACACGCGGCCCCGCCAAAGCAATGCCAAGCGCACCGGCCATTGCCGATTCCGGCCACCCAGCATTGGGCGAGCTATGTTTGGAATGATCTTTCATCATCACACGAAAAACTTCTCCCCCATTGCGATATCGAAACTGCGCAATAATCATGATCAAAAAACCTGTTAAGCGAGCAGGAACCCAATTTAACAAATCATCAAACCGCGCTGCTGCCCAACCAAATCCAAGAAATCTCTGCGTCTTATGACCAATCATACTATCCGCCGTGTTCACCGCTTTATAAAAAATAAGCCCAGGCAATCCTGCGATGAAATAAAACAGCACAGGAGCAATAAACCCATCAGAGAGATTCTCAGCACCTGACTCAATCGCAGCCCGAGCAACCCCTCGTTCATCAAGCGCCGTTACATCCCGCCCAACAATTTGCCCAACTGAGAGCCGCGCTTCTTCAATGGTTTTAAATTTAAGCGCCTCATTTACATCTCGCACATGTTCATAGAGCGAACGTCCAGAAAGTAAAATAGCAGCAAGCAGAACCTCAAGGGCCATGCCCCAAATACCAATCACATTACAAATCAACGAAATTGCAATACCAACACTCAACCAAATAGATAGATAAAAAAATAAACCAAAAACACCGCGCAGCTTTTGCTTGGTTAATGAAACGGTTTGCTTGTTCAAGCGTCTTTCAATCCAAGAAAGCACTTCGCCCATATATTGAACAGGGTGTAAAATATGACTGTAAAGACGTTTCGGGTCGCTGATTAACCAGTCAAGCAAAATAGCTAAAATGAGGAGGAGTGCCCTCAAATCCATATCAGGCATAAATAAATCTCAAATCACCAAAATCAGAACGGAATAATATTTAGATTATAAAAATAGAGTTATCAAAAACGACAAGCTATACAGTCACCAAATTACGCAACCACCATTTGTGCTTCCAAAGCATCTTTTAATAAAGCCTCAAATTGCTTTAGATCACTTTGGCTTTTGCAAAGGCCAATCCGCAACCAATTCGGATTATAATCAAACCGCCGTGTCCAAATCGCTCTTTTTGCTAACTCATGATGTAATGTGCGGGCATCTTCAACTTCAATCAAGTTAAACAACAAAGTACCCCCAACTACTTTTATAGAAAGGCGTTCAAAAACAGCTTTATGCAACTTTGATTGCAATTCAAGCAATTGATGCGTTTTCGTTGCCCATTCCTTATCCCTTAATGCCTTTTGCCCAAGCTCAATCGCAGGCCCAGAAACCGCCCAATCTCCCATCAAGCCTCTCAAACGGTCTAAATAACGCTCAGGCCCAACAGCAAACCCAAGACGAAGCCCAGCCAAACCATAAAATTTTCCAATAGAGCGAAGCACAATCACAGAGCCATTATCATGCAAAGGCACATAGCTCATTTTGGGGCTACAATCAGCAAAAGCCTCATCAACAACCAAAGCCCCCCCCTTGGCCTTCAAACTTTCAGCTAATTTACGAAAGACTTTTGGTTGAATAATTGATCCATCCGGGTTGTTAGGATTAACCACAACAACAATTGTCGCCTCCCCAACGTCATTCAAATTTTCAATCAAAGTCACCTCATGGCCATAACGCCGCCATGCGGCTTCATGAGAGGAGAATGTGGGGCTAAGAATGGCCACTTTCATAGTTGGAAAAATTTGCGGTATAGATTGAATAAGCGCCTCAGAACCAGCAGCAGCAATAAGCCCAACCCCTTGCGGCACAGCATAAGTTTCGCGGGCAATTGCTTCCAAATCACTTAATTCTGAAGGATCTGGCAGACGATGAAAACAAGATTGCGGTAAATCTTTGATGAAATATCCATTAGGGTTAATCCCAGTCGACAAATCTAACCACTTAAATGGCTCAATTCCATACTCTTTCGCCGCTTTCAGCAGCTCACCGCCATGCAACATGATCTAAAACTCCAAACAAAATGACCGAATAGAAAAAGAATACACTCAAGGTCTAAGCACTAACTATGCCCCAACCTTTAATTTTCCGCAATCAACAAGGCTAAAATCTCACTAATTATAATTTTTGTAATTATCCATAACACTTAATTTATCACTTTCACCACATGCAGACTTGACGTTTTAGCATTTTCACGACACTGTCGCCAAAATTTTAACCCACTCTAAATGAATGACAAAGCTAAAGTAATGACATCTTTACAAACAGAGACCACACCAGAACTTGAAATCTATATCTGCGGCGCGTGTCGGCCTCAAAATGCCAGTCCAGATAATCCTGAACGTCCTGGTAAAGATCTCGCACAAAACTTAAAAGATGCTCTAATCTCACAAAGCCTAAATGAGCGCTTCCGGGTTCGAATGATGCAATGTATGAGTGTTTGCTCAAGGGCAGCAACTGTCTCGCTCGTCAGTCCAGGTAAGTTTACCTTCACAGTCGGTGATCTAGACCCTAAAACAGCAACAGAAGACATCATCACATTCGCCAAGCTTTACGCCTCTTCAGAAGATGGCATCCCTGCTTGGAAAGATCGCCCAGTTAGTTTTCAAAAAGGTGTCGTTGCACGCACACCATCATTCGGCGCAACCCATCAAAGAATTACCGAATTAAACTAACTTCTTAAGCAATTGAAAACCAAATTAAGCTGCATCAATCAAATGGACAAATGATCCAGAGACAGTCTCTCTTTGCAATCCATAGAAAGACTGTCCGTCAACATCTTCAAAAAGAGACGTACCATCTTCTCTTTCAATCGTTGCGTAATGAAACTCATGCCCACGGAAAATCTTTCCATCTCTCCGTTTCACATGCCGATAGCCAAGATGAAGTTTACGTTTTTCAAAAGATGTCTCTAAAGGCAAGAGATCTGCCATCTTATGACGCACACCATCTTTATCAATGAGCCCGGCACCTAAAGTCATGTAGCCACCGCACTCACCATAAACCACTTTGCCTTGCTCAGCAGCTAACCGTATCCCCTTCATAAAAGTTACAGAAGCAGCAATCCGCCCTGCATGCAATTCAGGATAACCACCAGGAAGATAAATCGCATCAGCACTCTCATTTGGAGCCTCATCATTCAAGGGCGAGAAAAAAGAAAGCGTTGCTTGCGCTTCAGACCAGCCACGTTTTAAGTGCGGATAAAAGAAACGAAACGCATCATCGTCAGCCACCGCAATATGCTGCCCAAGAGGCGGTAAACCACCGGCTGGATATGTCGCTTCGATCTCAAAAGGCTTTGCAAGCTCTGCAATAAGGTCAACAGAAATATGCGCCTCAACATGATCAGCAATACGATCAATCTGAGTGTTTGTTTCACTCGATTCCGTTGCTTGCACCAACCCTAAATGACGCGATGGCAAAACCATATCTTCAAAACGAGGAATAGCACCAACAACCGGCATACCAATTTTCTCTAGCGCATCTTCCATCATAGCAACATGACGCAGTGAACCAAGTTTATTTAAAATAACACCCGCAATGTGAACATCTTTATCAAACTCGGCGAACCCCTTCACAAGTGCTGCAACAGATTGCCCCATGCCCGCACAATCAACAACGAGTATTACAGGCAGCTTAAAAAATTTAGCAATCTCACAAGTTGCCCCATGCCCTAATACGCCTGGCTTAACCGCACCATCAAAAAGTCCCATCACCCCTTCAATAACACAAAGAGAGCCCTCTTTTTTCATCACTTCACCAAGAGAGCTTAAGGTTTCAGCCCCCATGGCCCAGCCATCAAGATTAAAAGACGGAACACCGCTGGCCACTTCATGAAATTGCGGGTCAATATAATCAGGCCCCACCTTAGCCGGAGAAACATCAAAGCCGCGGCGCTTTAAAGCACGCATCAAACCAATCGAAAGTGTTGTTTTTCCAGAGCCACTGTGAGGCGCAGCCAAAACAAACCCTTTTGCAAAAGAAGGGGTTAAAGATTGATTGGAAGAATTATTTGATAGCGTCATAAAAAATCTCAAATTAAATCAAGCCAATAAAGGCCTATATATAAACCTTCAAACTACAGCTCTCGAGATGAAAAACAAACAAAAAATCCCCGAAACTTCCTCAAAACGCAAAAAATATGCTCCTTGAGCTAAGTCATCATTGAAAACCACCCAAAATGAATTATGAATGCTTCTATGACGAAAAAAATTCTCATTCTTGGTGGCTCTTCTGAAGCATTCACGCTAGCTGAAAAACTAGAAAAGCACCCAGACTTTAAAGCAATCAGTTCACTTGCGGGTAGAACCTCCATCCCAAGAAAACCAGCCGGAACATACAGAACAGGCGGTTTTGGTGGTGTTGAAGGCTTAGCCAAATACATAACAGATGAGAACATCGATGCAATCCTAGATGCCACTCACCCCTTTGCAGAAAAAATAACGAACAATGCAAGTCTAGCAGCAAACCAAGCCAAATGCCCAATCATCCATATAAACAGGCCTCAATGGCAAAAACAAAAAAATGATAATTGGCTGGAATTCGACACAATGCGAGAAGCTGCAGAAGCAATAAACCAAACACAAAGCCCTTGTCTTTTAACCATCGGCCGTCTTGAGCTTAGCGCTTTCATCAACAGAACAGACATTCAGTTTTTATGCCGAGCTATCGAACCACCTAAAAACACAGATCCGATTAAACAATCAAATCGTAATCCTAAAAATGAAGATGACTGGCCAAAAAACTTTAAATTTCTATATGCCAAAGGCCCTTATAATTATGAAGATGAACATAAACTCGTCACTGAGCACAAAATTAAAAGCATTGTCACTAAAAATAGCGGCGGGGAAAAAGCCAAAGCTAAATTGGATGTAGCACGAGATTTAAATATTCCTGTCGTCATGATCAAACGCCCCAAATTACCAACTGGTCACCTTGTCGAAACAACAATGGACGCTTTAAATTGGTTGGAACAAATTTAATCAAAGAAACTGATAGACGCTGCAAAAAGGCTCACATTCGAATGACTGACAAAAGTAACAATCATAAATGGCTAACCATCATAGGCTGCGGCACTGAAGGCTATGATGCATTAAACAATCATGCAAAAGCAGCTATTGTTAACGCGAAACATCTTTTAGGTAGCAGCCGTCAACTCGATCTAATACCAGAAGACAAATCCCCACAAGCAATAAGAGAAATTTGGCCAAGTCCTATGATGCCTCGCATCAAAGAAATCGCAGAACAAAAAATAAAAAACACCGTCATCATCGCAAGTGGTGATCCTCAATGTTGGGGGATCGGCCAACACTTCAGCGAGCACATAGCGCAAGAAGAATTTGAGTGCCTCCCCTCAGTTTCCATCCTCTCACGCATAGCCAACATCATGAACTGGCCAACAGCCACAACAGCTAGTCTCTCTCTTTGCAGTCAACCCATTGAAACACTCACCTTGTACCTGCAAACTAACCAAAATTTAATTCTACTCTCAAGCGGAAGTGAAACACCTGTAAAAGTTGCTGAGCTATTAATAGAAAAAGGGTTTAGCCAATCGGAAATAACGGTGCTTGAAAACTTAGGCAGTAAAAGTGAAACCATTAAATCCACCACTGCAGATAACATCTCTACTATCGGCCCATTTAGCGCACTAAACTCTCTCGCCATCTCTCTCAAAGCAAAACAAAAATCATCATCTCTCTCCTGTCACCCTGGCTTACCAGACAACAGTTTCGAGCATGATGGTCAAATGACAAAACAAAATATGCGCGCAATCACCCTGGCTCACTTACGTCCGGCTCCTGGTGAATTACTTTGGGATATAGGCTCTGGCTCAGGCTCCATTGGCATTGAATGGTTAAGAGCAGGATCACTATTTAAAGGCAATTCATGCAAAGCAATCGGGTTTGAAAAAAATCAAGCCCGTTTAGAGAGAGCTCAAAAAAACGCATCAAACCTCGGCGTCCCTCAATTAGAACTTGTCTTAGGAAACGCAGAAGAAACGATTTTAAATGCCCCAGCCCCAGATGCAATTTTCATTGGCGGTGGCATAACAACTCCATCCCTTTTAGAAAAAGCACTAAGCGCCCTCAAACCAGGTGGTCGTCTTGTAGCAAACACTGTCACCATTGAAGGCGCAGCCAAATTAATCGATACTTATAAATCCAAAGGTGGTAATTTAAGTCAAATCGCCATTTCAAATGCTGACCCAGTTGGTCACTTCAATGGCATGCGCCCCCAAATGGCCATCACCCAATGGGTATTCAAAAAGGAACTTAACCCAATTTAGTCCGGGAGACATAACTTAACAAGCTACTTGCTCCTCCAAAACTACGAACCTACTGAGAGCGAAAAATGTAGGTGATGGCGCGGTTGATAATGGGCAAACTAAAGCACTGCGCCCTCGCAGTGCGACAGCTTTTTTGTTACAGCACGTGAGAGAAAATAAACCCCGGTTGCTTTTGCGGATGCTTATTGGGCATCTGAAGAACAAAAAAGGAAACTGAAGCCGCACTAAAAGAGAGGACAAGCTAAACCACAATTAAAAGCGTCCGGCATTTAATGCCACACCTCGTAGACCCAGAGCTTACGCTCATGGAACAGCCGTGAAAGAGAAAAAAACACGACTAAAAACGAACTGGTCGCACACGATCCACCGTCTCAAGATCATCTATTTCTTCAGTGCCTGGATCATCAGGTGCAGGTGGCGCTACAAATATTTTCGTTCTCTTGCGTCGTCTTCGCTTAGGCTTAGGCTTAGCAGGCTCATCCAAAACATCTTGTTCAACTGCTTGTTTCGCTGCGGCAGTCTCTTTGTCTTCAGTTTGCTTTCCATCAGAAGCTGAAATAACTGTCACCTCATTATTGGCTTCTTTTTCAGTAAGCTCAGATTTGTCTGCTTCCGAAGATACCTCTTCAGCGTCAACCACCTCAGGCTCACTTTCAATATCAGTTTTTTGATTAATATCAGAAGCAACGGCCACTGTGCCAACATCACTGACCTCAGCATCCTCTTTCACGTTAGCTAATGAATCATCTGAAGTTTTTTCATCTTTTTTTTCAGCTAAATGAGTGTTTGAAGAAGCATCCGTTTTAGTCACTTTAACAACCGGCACCAACACCATATCAGAGCTATCACTCTGATCATCTTCAGCCTTAGCAGAAACTTCCAAAGCTCTCTGAGCTGTCAATCCTTCAGCTGTTACCAATCCAGCTAATAATTTTTTCAGCGTATGCGTCTCTTCACTGATGATGTCATCTTCAGGTGGTACTTTCCATTCAAAACCATCAAGTTTTTGACTAATAGGAGACAAAGGCGCCCATTCATCAGCAACCACACCATCCGCGACCCATTGTGGGTCTGGCATGGCGTGAATGCCTCTTGCCAACCATTCTTGCACCGAACCAATATCACCATCATCAGCTGCTTCAATGCGCGCCATTAAAGTACAAACTCTTTGTGTTGGCCGCCCTCTAGTTAGTGGGCCAAGAGCTTCACGAGCAGATGCCCAATCTTGCGCTTCAATAGCAGCTGTAGCCACAGCAAGGGCTGCTTCTTTATGTCCAGGTGTAAGACGAGCTAAAGATTTAATCCGCTCAAGCCGGTCTCTCACACTATCACCTGGGCGTGCAAAAGCACTCACAACAGCCAAATCAGGATGAGGAGCTAACTTCCAACATTTCCGCAAAACTTTAAGTGCTGGAGACATTTGTCCCTTGGACGCATAAATTCTACCAGCAACGACACTGGCTGGAATAAGGGCTGGCGCCAAACGGCTAGCCTCTGTGGCTAGTTTTAACGCTTCATCCATATCACTATCTTCAAGTTCTTGCGCCAATGCTGTTAACAATACAGCTCTTTGCCGTTTTGCTGTTTTGTTATTCACATGCCGTTTGGTCGAAGCAATTTTTAACGTTTCAAGGGCAGCACGCCAAGCATGTTTCTTACATTGCAAATCAAACAAGCCAAGCACAGCCCAGGATAAATCCGGTCGTCTCTGAACAGCACGTGCCGCATATTGCGCCGCGGCTTCAATTTCATTTTGCTGCAAAGCCAATAAATAAAGACCACGCAATCCAAACAGCTCTGTGTCAGAAGCTGCCAACATGCTTTCATATAATTTGGTGGCTTGGAGAATATCACCCTTCAATTCAGCTGCTTGCGCTCGTAACATCAAAGTCATTGGGTCATTCGGTAAAGTCTTCTTTGCTTGCATCGCATGACGCTGTGCCATGATGTCATCACCAGCACCAAGCGCAATTAACCCACTGCTCAGTGCTTCAATGCCTTTTTTCTTCTTTTTTACTGATAGATAGCGAGAAAAAGCTTCTGGCGTACTAAGCACCATTCGAAACAAAGTCCAAACAATCATCAACACCAAAAAAACACCAAGGAAAGCCAAAAGAACAGCCCTTAAGGAAGGTTGAATTTCCCCCCCTGCCCACTGAATGGTGATATCCCCTTCAATAAGAGACAATCCATAGGAAACGCCAGCAATGATTAAAATGTAAAAGAATATACGAAACATCTTCCGCTCACTTTTTAATTATCTCCAAGAATAAATTTTAAATTGATCTTGGATAAAACTGTTCTTCACTAAATCCCTAAAATCTATCCTTTTAAGATTTAGGGCTTAAAGAATTTAACAACTGATCCTCAAGCTTTTGCATTTCAGCTTCAACAAACAACCGTGCTTCAACCTGCTTTAACCACGGTGTCATCACTTGCTTGGCCTGGCCATCAAGCGCTTGAGCTTCTTTCAAAACATCTTCAACATGGCCTTCTTTAAACTTATGCTCCATGCGTGCTAACACAGCTTCCATACTCTCACCTTTCACATCACCCGTACGGCGATATTTAAATGCGGTCCGCGCTTTACCAACAAGAGTATCCCAACTCAAACCATCCGTTTTTTGGGTATCGTTCTTCGCCAATGCTTGAATAGCAAGTTCTGGAAATTTCTCTAGCAAGGCCTGCTCATTAGGAACGCCTGTTTCACGCAAACCATCAAAAGAAGAAAGATCAACATTTGGTCCAGCCAATTGCTGCACGGTTTTCAACTCAGCTGAAAACCCATCACCACGGTTCATCCCGCGCTTTAAATTCGCAAAAGCAATAGCAAGAGCACTCCGCCGCGCACTAGCTAAGGCTTCTTCTTCTCGCTTTGAGAAAAGTGCAATCTTTTCATCAATTTTTGAAAGAGCTGATCGTAAAGGTTGAAGCTCACTTCCCAATTTTGTCGATGAAATAGAATTACCCTGCACATCTGATAAAATCTTTTGCAAACCACCAACATCAGAAACCAACTTGGATGACTGAGCATCTAATGATGCAACTTTTTTACCAAGCGTATCCGTTTTCAGTTTCACAGCTTCAATTTGACTAAGCGTTTCTTGTTCAGCAATCGCTTTAGAAACTTGCTCAACCTCACGGCGCAAACTTTGCTTGAATTCAGTTTTAATTGATGTGAGCTCAGAGTTCACACGCTCTTCAATAGAGTTTAATTTCGTTGCAATAGTTGTAAGGCGTGCCAATTGATTTTCATTCCCACCCTCAGACGCACTAAGCTTGGATAAATCAGCTAAAGTGCTTTCAAGCTGTTGCACACGGCCTGAAAGTTTTTCATTCGCCCCACCAGAATTCACTTTAGTAGATAAATCTGAAATTTGTTTTTTAAGATCTTCAGCCTTGTTATTTTCAGAGACTATTTGCAGTTGCTTTTCAAAACCATCAAGACGGTTAGAAAGAGTGGCACTGTTCTGAATGTCACCTGAAGTCACCAATTGCGGCATAAATTGCTGACCAACCAAGGCCAAAACCGCACCAATGATCGCTGCAAACAAAGTTTTGAAAAATGAACCTGAAGATTTCTTTTGTTGTGAGAGAACAAGTTCAGTTATCTGCTCAGCAGAAAGATCAGGGCTGTCCTTGTCACCTTTATCATCATCTTTTCCGTCAGATTTAGATGAAATCGTTTCTTTTTTTGCCTTTTCTGAACTTTTACCATCTGAAGCTTTCGCTTCTAAAGCCTCTTTGTTCTCTTCATCAGCACTCTTTTTAGAAGCATCCATTTGAGTTTCCTGATCTTTTAAAAGCTCTTCATTCTCTTCAGAACCGACTTTTTCAGCTTTTAAATCCAGGGTAGCGGTTGGTTTCTTAGTCTGATTTCTACCCCGATTTCGATCACGCCTGACCATAATTAACTCCAAAACAAAATTAACAAAAGAAAAGAACCCAATGATAATGCTCTTAATATAAAGCCTAAGCCCTAATCTGAAAATGATTATTCGAAAAAATAATCACCCTCACTTTACGATCCGGCAACTAGACGATTAAGACATTTGAAAAATTGGATACTGAACATCTAACCCTAGAGAAAAAATAAGGCTCAAATATAAAATATTCGTCACCAAACCTCATTTTATT
>JAEPQF010000149.1:4137-7270 GCA_017640685.1 Hyphomicrobiales bacterium | reverse complement strand
CTATTCTTGGAAATGATATTGCGATTGAAGCTGCCCGGGCTGGAAAAACCAACCCTTGGCCCGATGGAGCAATCCTCGCCAAAATCGTTTGGAAAGAGCGCAAAGATGAGCATTGGGAGCCTGCGCTTGTTCCTGGCAAATTTATTCATGCCGAATTTATGATCAAAGGCGCTAAAAAGTACGAAAAAACAGGTGGATGGGGCTATGCCCGTTGGCTTGGTACTGAGCAAAAACCTTATGGTGAGGATGCAGAGTTCGTCGAAGAATGTGTGGCTTGCCATACGCCTGTGAAGTCGCGTGATTATGTGTTCACGGCGCCTGCGATTTTTCCCAAATAATTTCTCATAAAACAACAAACTAATTGTCATTCAAGGATGAATTTATGAAACTATTCAAATGTTTTCCAACAGCTTTGGTGATTTCATCACTGTTTTTCTTTTCAGCAAATGCTTTAGCTGATCATCATATGGCAAAAGCTATCAAAACATCTACTGCAAAACTTAGTATTTTGACAAATGCTAAGGGCATGACCCTTTACACATTCGATAAAGATGTTAAGGGCCAATCAAATTGCTCAGGTGGGTGCGCACAAAAATGGCCACCATTTCTTGCAACCAAAACATCAAAGGGTGAAGGGAAATTCACTGTTATAGACCGCGCTGATGGATCAAAACAATGGGCTTATAATGGCCAGCCATTATATTTTTGGTTTAAAGACAAAAAACAAGGCGATGTCACTGGTGATGGCGTTAAAGGGGTTTGGCATGTAGCTCGGCCATAGAGCTTTTCAACGATTATATCATTTGTGGCAAGGTTACTCCCGGCCTTGCCACAAATTCTTTTTTTGAAAGATTGTAGGGTTTAATGAATGTGCCTTAGAGACCTAAGATTATGACACAGCTGCTTGATGAAATTGAAACTTGCATCCCCGCTTTGAGACGCTATGCGCGCGCTCTTACTGGTAATGTGGATCAAGCGGATGACCTTGTTCAAGATTGTTTAGAGCGAGCCATTAGAAAGCGTCACTTATGGTCACCAACAGGCACCTTGCAAAGCTGGCTATTCACACTTCTTATCAATATTTACCGTAATCAATTACGTTCTTTAAAAGATCGCCCTTCCCTCTCTTCAATTGATGAAATAACAAGTGAGCCCTCTATTCCTGCATCCCAACCAGATCAAATTGCTTTGGCAGAGACAAAAAGAGCCCTTGCATCTTTGCCCCTTGAGCAACGCGAGGTTTTACTACTCGTTACGATTGAAGGAATGGCGTATAAAGAAGCGGCCGAAATTCTTAATATTCCGATTGGAACACTTATGTCGCGATTGGGGCGAGCTCGAAAGCGTTTGAGAAAACTAGTTGACCATGAACCCGAAAAATCTGAACCAACCAATTTGAGGAGAGTGAAATGATTAAAGATAAAAACAATATTCATCACGATGACCTTCACGCTTATGTAGATGATCAGCTTTCTCCAGATGATGCATCACGGGTTGAGCATTACCTTTCTCAAAACTCTGACGCCGCCAGCTTTGTTGCCGAATTACAAAAACAAAAAGAGCAGTTGAAAACTCTTTTTGAGGACACCCTTCAAGAACCAATTCCTGATCGCCTTTCCCCGCATGAATTAGCAAAAACCATTGAGGCTGAGGCAAAACGCTCTTCATCTCATCCTCTTTTCAATCGATCTCGCTGGCAATCCATTGCTGCAATTCTTGCTGTTTTTCTTTTTGGAAATGTCTCTGGTTGGTTCGGGCATCACTCTCTTATTGCTTCTAACCTCACTTCACAAAAACGCCCGATGGTACGCCAAGCACTAGACGCTCATACGACTTACGCTGTTGAAGTATTACACCCCGTTGAAGTGAGTGGGAAAGAAGAAGATCACCTTGTTCGTTGGCTTTCTAAACGTTTGCAAGTTCCTATCAAAGCTCCAAAACTGCAACAAAGTGGTTATCATTTAGTTGGAGGGCGTTTATTACCTCGCAATGATGGAGTTGCTGCCCAGCTTATGTATGAAGATCAAACTGGTAAACGGATTACTCTTTATCTTATTCGTAATCAAGAAACAGAAACTTCAGCTTTTCGTTTTACGTCTGAAAAAAATATGAATGCGTTCTATTGGTTAGATCATGATGTGAGTTATGTCTTGGTTGGTAACATCACAAAAGAAGCGCTCTCGCCTTTGGCGAAACATATTTATGCACAAATGGCGAGTTAATGATTAAAAAGGGCAAGTTTGCCTTGCCCTTCGTCTAGATCTTTAAAATTCTAATTGTCTTTAATCGACATCCGCCATGTGTTTCCTGACGTGATCCACCCAGGGAAATAATTTGCAACTTTGCCTGAGACTGCTGTGAACGTAATTGGTGTATTTTTCTTTTTCCCAAACACATCAAAAATGCTTGGCTCTTCAAGAGCCTTGTCATTCAAGCTCAAAGTAAAGTCATATTCCCCTTCACCTGGCATGAATGTTTTTTTCCCTCTATTGACGGGATAAAATAAAACAGTACCACCATACGCGCTATAACCTGAAACAGGGATTGGTGAGTAAGGCTCTTTTGGTCTTTGCGCTATTCTGGTTTGGCCTGTAGAGCTAGGAGGTAAGAAATAATCTGCTTTGGCAAAATAGCTTGCCTTAAAGGTGAGCGTTTCACCGGTTGCTTTATTTGTTCCAACCAATTTTAGCGCTGAGACAACACCGTCTCTTGCGCCACTGTTTGTAATGGTCAGAGGGATGATAAAGACTTCATGGTTGCCTTCTGCATCTCTTGTGTAAGAGATGGTTTCAGGAACAAAGATATTTAAATTAGCTTGCTTTAAAACGGTTTGATAAAGGCTAACAGCTGAGAGAAACAAGGCTGCAAATGAGAGAATTAAACTGGTCCATTCTGTCCGCCCTCTTTTTGTGGTGGCTTTAGTTTGTAATTCCGTTTGATCTCTGGTGATTTCGTTTGCATCTGACGCAATATCATTTGCGACCATTTTCTTTGATTTGAACATTGTTCCCTCCCAATTTCCAATCAATAAAGCATCTGATAATTTAGGCTTTTTTATGCTTTATCCCTCTCACGGCTATTTCAAACGTTAACACGTTTGAGCCTACGAGGTGCGGCGCATACGCCGGGCAGC
>JAEPQF010000149.1:0-4038 GCA_017640685.1 Hyphomicrobiales bacterium | reverse complement strand
ATATGCTTATCCCTCTCACGGCTATTTCAAACGTTAACACGTTTGAGCCTACGAGGTGCGGCGCATACGCCGGGCAGTAAAGCTGCCATGTTCTGACGCAAAGTGGCGTCACTCTTTTGGCGCTCCTTCGGTTGCCCACCAGCAACCGTCGTGTCCCTTTCGATTAATGAGATAAAAAAGGTTTTAGTTCGCAGCTCTTTTTTCTTCGATTGCGTCCCACAGAAGAGAGGCGATGTCTGCGCCGCCGAATTTTAGAACTTCTCTGACACCCGTTGGAGATGTCACATTAATTTCTGTCAATACATTGCCGATCACATCAATACCAACAAATATAAGCCCGCGTTTTTTTAGCTCTGGTCCAATCGCTGCGCAGATTTCTTTGTCTCGTTCTGAAAGGTCGATATGCTCTGGCCGTCCGCCGACATGCATGTTTGAGCGGGTTTCATTTTCTGCTGGTACCCGATTTATTGCGCCAACTGGTTCACCATCGATAAGGATGATGCGTTTGTCGCCGGCTCTCACGGCTGGTAGATATTCTTGGACAATGAAAGGTTCTGATGATTGTTCTTTTAGCATTTCCATCAATGAAGAAAGGTTTGTGTCATCTTCTTTAATGCGGAAGACGCCGGCACCGCCATTGCCATAAAGCGGCTTTACGATGATGTCTTTCTTTTCTGCACGAAAGGCTTCTACTGTTTTCTCATCACGTGTAATTAAGGTTGATGCCGTTAGCTCTGGAAAATTAAGAACAAAGAATTTTTCTGGTGCGTTTCTGACTTCTCTTGGGTTGTTCACCACAAGTGTTTCTGGGTGGATTTGTTCTAAGATGTGGGTGGTTGTGATATAGCCCATATCAAAGGGTGGATCTTGGCGCAGATGCACAACATCGTAAGTTGAGAGATCGACGGTTTTAGCTTCACCCAATTTAAAATGATCTCCTACCTCATCTTTCACTTCAACATCAAAGCCCGTTGCAGTGACAACACCATCCCGCAAGCTCAATGCATCTGGCATATAGTAAAAGATCGCATGGCCTCTTTTTTGGGCCTCAAGCATCATGGCAAAAGTGGTGTCTCCTTCAATATGAAGGCTTGAGATTTCATCCATTTGAAAGGCTATTTTAAGAGGCTTAGTAAGAGACATAGGGGCTCGCTTCAATCTTGTTATGAAATTATTATTTTACGATATAATCTTTATATTTATTTTGTGAAGGGTATGAAAATTTAAGTTTTTACATCTTGTCTTTTTACATCTCATCAAAAGCATTCTTTATATGGTTAGGTAATTTCCACGGAGCAATTAAGACAGTGTCGAAAGAGAGGCTTTCATAGCTCATATCACTTTGTTTTGCTAACCATAAATTAGCTGTTTTGCTTATTCGTTTTTTCTGATGGTCTGATAAGGAAAAGGCTGCATCTTCAAGCGTTTGCCGATATTTCACTTCAATAAAAGCGATGTGAGATCCCCGTTTTGCTATAAGGTCTATTTCGCCGACTTGCGTTTTATAACGTTGCTCAATGATACCATACCCCTTTAGGCGGAGCATAAATTTCGCTACAACTTCAGCAAAGAGCCCTACTTCATAGGTTTGTTTTCTTCTTTTGGTAGAGGGTGTTTTTTGCTGTTTCATTAAAAAAACCTCTTCCTCTTTACTCGTGGCTATCTAGTTCCAATTTAAACTTATCAATCCAGCTCTTTTTTAAGCTTTAAAGCGAGATCATAAACTCTTTTTTTCGGTAAGTTCATGCCGGTCATCACATCTGAAACACTATCTCTTACGCTCGCCCCTTCTGATAAATGGTTTTTCAAAGCCTCGGTGATTTCTTCATCGGTGATTTCTGCAATGAGGGGCGGCCCGACAATGAAAACGATCTCACCTTTTAAATCTCTCTTCTCAAGCTCTGATTTTAACTCACTTAGTTTACCGTCAATCACTTCTTCATGAACTTTGGTGAGCTCTCGCAAAACAGTTGCTTCTCTGTCTCCCAAAACAGTAAGCGCATCGTCAATCACTGCACTAATTCTTTTCGCTGTTTCGAAAAAGACCAAAGTTCCTTGAGTGTTTTTTAATGTATCCAAACGTTTGCATCTTGCCACTTGTTTGGCCGGAAGGAAGCCTTCAAATAAAAAAGTGTTCGTTGGCAAACCAGATAAACAAATGCCAGCCATCACTGAGCTAGCACCTGGGGCGACCTCTACTCTTAAGCCAGCCTCTCGAACCAATTTGGCTAATTTATAACCAGGATCTGAAATGAGGGGGGTTCCTGCATCAGATATGAGAGCAACTGAGCGACCATCTTTGATCATTTTTATGATTTTTGGGCGCATTTGATCACCATTGTGATCATGATAAGAAATCATTTCTGATGAAATACCATAATTTTGCAGTAGCTTTCTAGAATGGCGCGTGTCCTCTGCAGCCACAAAATCAGCTTTGGCCAGAATGCTAAGGGCCCTCAAACTAATGTCAGCCAGGTGACCGATGGGGGTTGCGACTAAGTAAAGCGCAGGCACGAGCGGTTGGTTTAAAAGCTCGTCCATCACATCTGAAACCCGAGTAACGGTTCGCTCTTTTGGTTCTCTTAATCCTGTCACTTCAATGGACTTTTCTTCTGTTTGGTCTTCTTTGCTCATATTTTGCAGAATTGTTTGTTGCTTTTGCTTTGATTTTGTTCACTTAACTTGAATTTGGCCTAGACACATCTATTTTTCCAAATTCACATTTAATACAAATAGTTAAAACGCTTTTTCAATAATTAACTTGAAGGTTAAATCTTGAAAATTGAATAAGGCGTGGATAAATTAACTTTCCTTCGTAAATGTTCATAGATTTTTTGACGAATCTGTCTTCTCAGCTCATTATTTAGTTGAAGTGACCTTTAAATTTATGACTACTACCATTAAAGGGTCATAGTCTATATATATTCCTGTCATATTGACGGATTGAGACACAATTTTTCATTCGATCCTTACATTAATAATTTGATCGATTTATTTTTTGAAGTTGCTTTTAACTGAGGTGTTACGGTGAAATTTTCTTTTCTAAATTTAAATTTCTTTACTCTTATAATAAGAAGCCGTTTTCTTTCACCTCTCTCAACGCTTTTAACAACTTTAGCTGTTGTTTTTACCCTCAATGCTTGTTCTACAGGTGGGGGCGGCCTCACGGACACAGCTTTAAATAATTCACCGACTTCTCAGCCCGGTGACGAAAAAATCAGAATTGCTCTTTTGCTCCCTCTTTCAGCTGAGGGACGATCTGCACAGATTGCAAAGCAAATCAAACAAGCCGGTGAGCTTGCCCTTTTTGAAGCAGATAATCCTAATATCGAATTGATCACGAAAGATACTCAAGGAACACCTGCTGGCGCGCGCAAAGCTGCAACCGCGGCTGTTTCTGAAGGTGCTGAAATTGTTCTTGGCCCGTTATTCGCTGCCTCAGTTCGCGCCGCGACACCTGTTGTTCAGCAATCTAACGTTCCGATGATTGCCTTTTCATCGGATGAATCTGTTGCTGGTAATGGGGTTTATCTACTTAGTTTCCTTGCTGGGCATGATGTCAGCAGTATTGTCTCTTACGCCGTAAGCCAGGGAAAGAGGCGGTTTTCAGCTTACCTTCCTCAAGATCAATATGGCAAAGTTGCCGAAATTGCCTTTAGAAATGCTGTTGCCTCTCATGGTGGTGAAGTTGTTGCCCTTGCCACTTATCCCAAAGACCCAACAGGTCTTGTTCAAGCGGCGAAGCCTTTTGCTGAACAAGTCATAAATAATCAGGCAGACACTATATTTATGCCGGCGGGTCAGCAATATTTACCACAACTAGCAACCCTCATTCCTTATTATGAGATCGATGCAAAAACTGTTCAAATTTTAGGATCGTCTCGTTGGGACTTTGCCTCTGTTGGCACTCACAAACCGCTTGTTGGTGGTTGGTTCCCAGCAGCTGAACCAAGAGGGTGGAACCAGTTTAAACAACGCTACACACAAACTTACGGTATCATACCAACACGCATCACCACACTTTCTTATGACGCAGTT
>JAEPQF010000148.1 GCA_017640685.1 Hyphomicrobiales bacterium | reverse complement strand
TTTTGCTCCAAGCCGCGAGCCTTCAAGCACATACATAATACCTGCAATCTCACTCAACGCATTAATGTATGACATAGTTGTTGAATTTGTTTCAGGTTCATTTAATGCGAGGCAAGCTAAATCAGATTTAATTGATGACGATCTCAGTCTTTTTTCAGCAGTAGGAATAATATTAAACTTTTCCGATCGGATTAATTGTTTTTCCAGAGGGATGATGACCCAAGCATGAGTAATGAGAAATTTTCCATATTGATGATGGTTTTGCAATTTCAGTTCAGAGAAAGCTTCATCTAGTTCAATGTGAAGGTCTCTCGTTTGTGTTTTTAAAATATCTCTCAAAAATCTACACCCTGTAGCAATTCGTTCTCTGGAAATAAGCTGATAACTTTAAAATAGAAATTTAAAAAAACAATATGTTTCGGCTCTGTATTTGTTGAACAAATGTTTGATTTTCCACTTATTTATATATGGTCTTACTAATAAAAATTTTTACATGTGTGTGGGGCTGCGCAAGAAAGCTTATTGTTCAGCTATAGTTGTTATTTTTAGCATTCGAACTTTAAAGATCACACTCCTTTGCAAATTTGCAAAATCCATGAAACAAAGATTAGCCTGACATGGCTGTCTTTATTGATGGTGGCACCATGTAATTAATGCAAATTTTTATCATCTCTGAATTCAAGACTGTATGATCATAATCTTTGCGGAACTTTTTTTATATTCATGCGTTCTTCATTATCGGTGAAGTTTACATGCTACTTATGAAGACCATTTGTTGTCGTTTTTGATCTCTAGAACCTTATGATGATTGTAAGATTTTGAATGGTTTGAACTGTATGAAACTTAGATAAAAGACACGATAGTCCTTTTTCTAAATTTCCTGTCTCACGTTGCTAAAATAATTGTTGCGAAACTAAAATAGGAGTTTTTTATGACTGAAAAGGTGAAAGTTACACACCCGGAGATACAGCGTATTGTTGACAATGAGAGATTAACCAGAGGTATCAAAATACAAAAACTTATGGAACTTTACAGAAAAGAAAAAGACACTCAAGGAGTGGCTATGGATGGTGAGCGGTTGGAGCTTACTGATCATAATGCACGATTGAGGTATATTCAGCTTGCTCTGGAGGCCTATGGTATTGATATTCTGAGCATTGAGGAAGGAATGTTGGTCTCTAAAAAATAGCAGTGCCAAAGTTAGGTGTGCTATTGCCTCATAAAAAAAGATTTTAAAAGTTCTTAAAAAGTCTATTGCGTCTCTAATCTGTGAGGGACGTTAATAAAATTTCGGGTGATTTATACTTAATGACCAACGACCTCAAGCAATTATTTATAACCATTAAATCATCATTTTGGTTGCTGCCGATGATCATGTCGACCAGTGGTGTTATTGCAGCGATCTTCATATTAGATCTTGACTATATGCTACAAGGACTCGGCCTTTATAGCTATTTTTCATCAATATCTATGCCAATTGAAACAGTTCGGCTCGTACTTTCCACCACTGCGGGAGCTATGATTACTGTCGTCAGCCTTGTCTTTTCAATGACATTAGTCGCGCTGATATTGGTATCTCAACAGCTAGGACCACGCATTTTAATACAATTTATGGATGACCTTCAAACGCAAATTACTTTAGGTCTCTTTAATGCGACCTTTCTTTTTTCTCTTATAGTGCTTGTACGCATAGACACAAGTGCAAGCACTGATGAGGTTAAAGGGGTGGTTATTATAATAAGTGTGTTACTAACGATTGCTTCTATCATTACTCTAATACATTACATTCATCATCTTGCTAAACGTATTCAAGCCGATGTGATAGTCAGTGAATTAGGCTCAGATTTGGAAAAGGCAACGAGGCAATACGTACGACAATCTCAGGAAATCTATGATCATATCGAAACAGATGATTATGACGAATTGATGCAATCATTTGAGGCTAAAGCCTTTTACTCAGTGGTGATGAAAAACAGCGGCATTATCCAACAATTTAATGAGACCAGTGCTTTCAAATATGCAAAAGAAAATAACCTGATTTTCGTACTTAAAATAACCCCGGGTGAGTTTTTATTGAGTGGCAGGCCCTTGATGCATGTTTATCAAGGGGAAACAGATGAAGAAGTGTGTGAGGATAAGCTTGAGGTTTTATCTGCTTTTTTTTCTGTCTCTAAAATTAGAACCCCCATTGCATCGATTAATTTTGAAATTAATGCTATCACTGAAGTTGCGCTAAGAGCCCTTTCACCTGGGGTTAATGATCCACAAACAGCTGTGTTTTGCATAAATCAACTTGCAGTTGGTCTTATGATTTTGATGGAGGTTCGAAATCAACCTAAGGTCTTGAAAGATGATGAAGACATAACCCGTATCCTATATAAAAAACAAACTTATAACTCTTATCTGCACCAGGCTTTTGATGGGATCATTGATGCTTGTGCGAGCAATCAATTGGTTAAAACGCATCTTGCTAAGATACTTGATGAATTAAGCGCACTTGGGAAATCTGAGGGGCAGCAGGCCTGTTTTGAAAAATTTAGAAAACAGATTAATATAGACCAGTGATTATTGATCTACTGCCTTTTTCGTCCAAAAGACTTTAAGCATTTGTTGCGTTAGATGAACAGAACATAGTTAAACGAGGAGGTGTTTATGGACCCGATAGATTTTAAATCTAAATGGCCTGTTTTAAAACCGCAAGTCACTGAAAAATGGCCAGAAATCACCAAAGAAGAGGCGGAAAATATCGATGGGGAATACTCTGTTATGATCACCACGCTTCAAGCTAAATATTTTTATGTACAGGAAGAAGCTGAGCTAGAAATAGAAAAGTTTTTTAAGAGCTTCACATAACGTGATTTTACTAACTTAGAAACCACACCTTTGTTTGCAACAATATCTTAGAATGATATGGCACCAAATTTGTGAAAGTTCAATTCTATATAGCCATTAATGTAGTCAGAAATTTACTTCCCTTCTTTATAGGGGTGTAACTGAAAACTGTTTACATAAATTCAATTGTAAATAATGAAAAATAGGTCTCTAATTTATTACAGTTTACCAATTGGTGTTAAGTAATTAACTTACCTATGAAAAAGCGGCGGTGTTTTATGGATCTATCTAGCATATTTAATCTAAACAGTCTTGACTGGACTGAAAGCTTGTTTCGAATGCTGCTGGCTATATTTTTCGGATTTCTGATTGGTATTGATCGCTATACTAAAAACAAACCTATCGAATTTCGGGCTTATATGATCGTTAGTCTTACGACGTGCATTGTTGCTATTATGGGGCAAGAACTATATGCAAATTATTCAAATGCAGAGAATGTTCTCAGTCTTGATCTTAGCAAAATTATTGCGGGCACTTTGACCGGACTTGGATTTTTAGGTGCAGGAGCAATTATTAAAATTGAGGACAAGCAGATTATTGGTTCCGCGACTGGAGCGAGTATCTGGGCTTCAGGTATTATAGGGTTAGCCATCGGTTTTGGATTTTACGGACTTGCATTTTTCGCTCTTGTAAGCGTCATGTTAATATTGGTTGTAGGTGGCTTATCTATGAAATATTTTGAAGGCAAAACAGATAAAGAAACTTTGAATTAACTTGCATTTGTTATCTTCATTTGGATCAATATTTAAAGAAATGTCCTTCCAATACGCCGCGCTATCAGATTATGAGTGGTTATGTTAGTTGGACAGGAAGTGAGATTTTTCCCACTTCCTGTTACTAAAAATAATATACTTCTAGCTTTCATAAACTGAATGAGACTTCAGTTTATTTCACGCTTTCTTTAGCGTCTTTGTATATTTCTTTTGCCTTGTCAGATGTTTTTTCTGCAGCATCTTTAATAGTCTCACCGGCTTTTTTACCAGCTTCTTTCATCTTATCTCCAGCTTCAGAAAGTTGCTTTTGAATTTTGGTTTTTACACCGCCTTTTCTATTTTCAAGCGTTTTATAGTCAGGAGCTGTCTCAAGACTTTTCTTGTCGAGGCTGGTTGTGATGATCACACCATCTTTACCGCGTACAACATTCAAAGAGCTTAATGGCACTGCCACATCTTTTTCGCCCATACCAAGAAAACCACCGACACCAATGACTACTGCACCAGTTTTAAACGTATCATTCAAGACCAAATCATTGATGTCACCGATGACTTCATTTTTAGAATTGAGTACATTCTCACCGATAAGGTTACTTGCTAACCATTGTTGTTTTTGCTGAACTTCAATGAATGTTTCTTGCTTCATTTCTTTTTTAGCAAGCAGGGGTGTTGAGAATGTTGTTGTTGCCAATAATAGTGCAGGGATGATTTTGATAGCTTTCATTAGTTCCTCCATAAATCATGTTCTTCTTGGAGCTGCATTTGCTAACTCTAGAATTAATAGGAGAACAAGTCAGAAGAGAAAAAGTTCCAAAAAATTTTAAAAATAATACCACTGTCTATTTTTCTCGTTTGATAAAATCTGCGTTAGATCATTTTTAATAGGCTGGATGGTTATGCATGCATTTATGACTTACAGTTGAAGGTCATTGAATGAGAGCGGCGAGCGTGTTTGTTGTCCTGAACTCTTTAGGCAATTTGCTCTTCTCTTAAATAATATGTACTAATCATCGATAAAAAGCACATGAGACTAGAAATCGCGAGTATAAAATTTTCATTAAAAATGCTTGCTAGAATACTAAAACTCCCCCCAACAAGCAGTAAAAATAGACCTATGACCGAGTTTGAGAGAGCCGTGTAAGCGGCCCGAGTTTCTTCATCTGCCATATCAACAAGATGAGTTGAGCGGCCCAGGCGCACACCTTGATAGGAAATCATAAGGCTGAATAATAAAAGAGGTAATAGATAATTATCTGAAAGAAGCTCAAACATAGAGAGAAATGTTGTTGCAGCTAATGTTATTCCGCCAATCAGAGCAGAATACATAAGGACTAACCGGCTCGACTTATCTGAAAGGCGCCCCCAAATATAACCACTCAGTAGGCTCGCCAAAGAAGTCGCTAACAAGAGTAATCCGATATCCCCAAAGCCATCTTTGTAGTTTTTAGCAGCAATAGCAACCATGAAAGGTGGGGAAAGTGCCGTGGCGACTAACAGTGCGCGGGTGAGAATAAATAATATGAGTTGTTTGTCTTTTGTGAGGAGTTTTATGTTCTTTAAGGCGACATTTAAAGGCGATCCACCTCCTTCAGTGGCTCCCTTTTCTTCTGTCAGCGTCAAGAATAGGAAGCTTGCAAGAAACCAAAATAAACCGGCAAGAAATAAACCAATGGTTAGTAATGTAATTTTATTGAAAATTTGCAAAGACAATAGAAATGCGAAAAGGATTACAAAGCCCGCTGCGAGTGAACTTGCCGTACCAGTTGCTGTTCCGCGTTTTGATTTGTCTATTGTTTTACCTAAGACATCTTTATAAGAAACTGAGCAAATACTCCTTGCCAAGGCAAGCATTGCAAGGAGTAAAATTATTGCTGTGCCTAAAGCCACGTCTTCAAGATGTATAACGGCAAGTCCCATTCCGCTAGCGCTGAGACCTTGTAAAAAACTACCAAAAGCCCAAGCAAATTTTCTCTTTGGGAGTGATCTTAGGTAAGCGGAAGTAAAAAGTTGAGGCAGCAATGCACCTGCTTCACGAATGGGCACTAGTAGACCAACAAAGTATGATGGCGTGCCTGTTGCTGACAAAATCCAACTTAAAACGAGCTTAGGGTCAATCAATCCATCTGCACATTTTGTGAGGAATAAAGACATGATATGGGTTATAAAGTTTTTAGGCTGATCATTACATGCTTCATCAGGAATATCTCTACAAACACGACCATCGTCTTCAGAAGTGAGAGCTTCAAAGGCTATATCTGAAATGGATTTAGTCATTTTAAAAATCTTAAATTGTTAGCAATCGATTTATATAATATCTCACTTGGAGAATTCTACTCCTACAAACGATCTGTTAAACTGCCCTTTGTCAATTTTTTAAGCAGCATATCTCATATGTTTTGTAGGTTCTTTTACCCATAAGTGTCCACTTTTTAGTCTAGAAAAAATAAAATCCAGAATGGACCACTTCATGGGGGCTGATCAGGCCCATTTGATAGAAAAAAAGATGCTCAAGCTTTAAAGCAAAGGTTACTTAAGCAAGGTATTGATGCATTAGTTATACCCAAAGCAATTTATGAAGATTAAAATCAATTCTATGTGCCGGAAAGGGCTTACAGTAGCTTTTTTATGGTCATAAAGAATCTTTAGGTAGGCTAGCCTATCAAATAAGTTTCCTAAATAATTTTTCTATTACAAACATAAAATATTGCAAAAATCTGAGAGCCTCTTTTTTTGTAGGGAGTTTTGGAATTTCCCCCCGTGCTTGTTTTTAGTAGATTTATCGACAATAATTAGAGGCTAAAGAAATAATTATCAACTTTATCTAATTTGTTTTTTAATGCAGGAATAATTTTGCGCTGGGTTCTAAAACTGGTAAGAATGGCTGGTAAGAACTGATTTCTCCAACTTTAATATTGTTTCTTAATCTTTTGTATTTATTGAGTTATTTTTCAATTTTTGCGAAATGGCGGAGAGGGAGGGATTCGAACCCCCGGAACGCGCAAACGCTCAACGGTTTTCAAGACCGCCGCTTTAAACCACTCAGCCACCTCTCCTTAAATGAATGCATGTGAATTATATGAGGGCCACGAACGGGTTAGGCAGTTTGTTGGTTTAAGCAAAGGCCTGATTGGTTGTGTTTTGTCCCTTAAAGTCACATGTCTTTAAGACTAGACCCCGTATCTAGCGTTGTTAGAGCGTTGATGCAAGTCTAAAATTTAGATTTTTCCTCAAATTTAAAAAATTGAGAAATTTTCTGTGGCTTTAAAAGAGGATGACCTCTCATTAAAGCTTTTGAGAACTAAAAGAGTACTCTTTTTTCGGTGGATGGTTCTGTTGAACTGTCTAATTTAGTGCTTGTTCTTTTTCGCCCTCGATACACAAAAAAGGCAAATAATCTTTCCTTTTGTGCAGAATGACTGTGAAGCCGGTTGTCTCCAATGCGTCAATTAAGTCTTCTGTTTCATAAAAGTGAAAGCCATATTTGGTGGCTTTGATTTTTTTTAAAGTTTCTTTTTCTCTGATAGAGAGAACGAAGGTCCCGCCTGGTTTGAGTACTCGTTTTACTTCAGCAAAGGCGTCTGGCACATCCTCCCAAAAATAAACGGTGTTGATGGAGATGATGTGATTAAAGTGATTATCAGGATAGGGGATGCGGTGTACGGAGCCTT
>JAEPQF010000147.1 GCA_017640685.1 Hyphomicrobiales bacterium | reverse complement strand
GAAACCCAAAGACCCAAATGCTGGGCGCCCCAATCCTTTTCCTCTTCATAACCTGCAATTCCAGGGTAAAAATATTCAAGGCCACATTCTCCTGAATGGCATTTCCATCGCCAATTATCAGTTAGGAGAAAACAAAAGAAAGAGCGTCGTTTCTCTCACCCCGTGGCTAAAAAACGGTGAGAACAAACTTCAAATTTCAATTAATAAAACAAACCTTAAGCAAGAGCTTGATGCAGCCAGTTTAAAAATAGAACTGCAGTTTCAACCCAAACTTGGCGAGATCACTAAAAAAGAAATTTTTTCTGAAAAAGGTCAGCTTTTAACGAGTGTAATTGAGAACAAAACACTTAAAACTTACTATGTAAAAGCGGATGAATTGCCCATATGGGTCTGGCAAAAGGGTGAAGAAGCCTTTCATGATGAGAATGAAATTAAGCAGGCCGTATTCAAATTACACAGCGCATTTAAAAAGAGAAACATCAAACAAATTAGAGAAACGGAAAAATTTCTCTTTGAAGATATGGAAGCACTTACCGGCCGAGAAGGCTTGGAGCGACGTCAATATCGAGGGGAAATCATTTTAAAAGGTGAAGCCGAGCCCCTCGGACAATTACGTATCATTCCATATGCAGATGGCAAAGTTGTAAGAGTGACCAATAAAGATGGGCTTGCCCCAATTCGCGTTTATTTCAGATATGGCAATGGCGGTAAAATTATTCTGACAGGACAATATTGGTCTAAAATTAATGGCCAGTGGTATGTTGTTCGCTAGCTAAAATATAGTCCGAGGAAATCAAAATTTAAAATGGCGACAAAAAGAAAAACATTAGTGCCAATAACACTCGTCTGGTTTCGAAGAGATCTACGCCTCTCAGATCATGCCCCTTTAAATGCAGCCATGAAAAAACATAAAGAAACAGGCGCGAAGATCGTACCGCTTTATGTGTTGGATAATCATTCCCCAAATATCACGAAATATGGTAGCGCCAGTCTTTGGTGGTTACATCACAGTCTTGAAACTCTAACTCACTCTCTCAAACAAAAAGGAGCAAACCTTCTGCTGCGATCAGGGCCATCCGTTGATGTCATCAGAGAACTCATCGCCGAAGCCAATATCGAGAATATCTATTTTCATCATTCTGTCTTACCTGGCGAGATAGAATTAGAAAATGAACTCGCAGATATCTGCAAGGAAAAACAAATAGAATGCAAACGCTTTAAAGGAGAGTTGTTATACACCCCTAACTCTATCAAAACAGGAAGTGATACCCCCTATAAAGTTTTCACGCCCTTCTGGCGCGCTTGCCTAGAGCAACCACGCCCAGCAAAACCAATTCCAGCACCTAAGATAATTCCCTCACCAAAAGAGTTTCCCAAATCAGACGCTTTAGAAAGCTGGCAACTGCTCCCAACCAAGCCAAATTGGGCAGCTCCGTTTGAAAAATTGTGGCAACCAGGAGAAGAGCACGTCGAAAAAGTCATAGACATATTCTCCAAAGGCCCTTTAGCAACATACAAAAAAATGAGAGACTACCCATCAATTGAAGGGACGTCCAAAATCTCACCCTATCTGGCTTTTGGCAATGTGAGCATCCGCGAACTCTGGCATAAGGTTGAGGGAAAAGACGGTGCTGATTTCTATCAAAGAGAATTAGGCTGGAGAGAGTTTTGTTATCATCTCTTAGCTCATTGGCCAGAAGTTACCAAAGAACCATTTCAAGAAAAATTCAAAAACTTCACTTGGGAAGACAATGCTGACTTTTTAAAAGCCTGGCAGCAAGGGCAAACAGGTTACCCCATCATTGATGCAGCGATGCGCCAACTTTGGCAAACCGGCTGGATACACAACCGCCTTCGCATGGTCGTCGGCTCATTTCTAGTAAAAAATCTGCGCTTACATTGGCACCATGGTGCAGATTGGTTTTGGGATACTTTGCTAGATGCTGACTTAGCCAATAACACAGGTGGCTGGCAATGGGTTGCTGGTACAGGTGCTGATGCCGCGCCTTATTTCAGAATATTCAATCCTGTCACTCAATCAAAAAAGTTTGACAAAGAAGGAGATTTCATCCGCGGATACGTTCCTGAATTAAGTGATATGCCTAACAAACACATCCACAACCCAACAGCAGCGCCGAAAGACGTTTTAAAAGCAGCTGGCGTAACTCTGGGAAAAACATACCCCAAAGCAATCGTGGATTTAAAGAAAAGCAGACAAATCGCCTTGGATGCTTACACCAACCTGCAAAACAGCGAATAGTAGAATCCGTGCGGATGCGAAGTGGGCATCTGAAGCACAATCCAATAGAATCTGTGCGGATACTGCCCCGGTTACTAGTGGGCAACCTGAAGGCGCGTCAAAAGAGTGGGTATCTGAAGCACATTCAAAGAGAGCAGAGAAAACTCTCTACACTGCCGCTCCTTCTTTCTTCTTGCGCTTAGCTCCCGCCGCAATAATAGGACGCTCAGGTGTCTCTAGGTCAAGCTCTTCTAGGAAACGCTCACGCAAAGCATTAAAGGCGCCCCAAATATCAGCTCTGGCAACCAGCAGAGCATCTTCGGTCACTTGCCCTTTGCGCGGGTCAACACTTTCAATCGAGCGGCGCATATCGTGCAAAGGCTCATAGGGATATTTGCCAATCAATTTATCCGTCTCACCGACATTGCGATAAACAATGCGCATATAATCAATACATTGAGACAAATGCTGATAGGCATGGAAATAATCATCAACAGTACGGTTCGGCTTATCTAGATAAACAATCAAAGAAGATTTCGCTCTGACAATTTCATGCCACTCGTCTTTTAGGTTGGTTATGAAATTTGAGCGTTGTTGAAACACGTTGGCTAAATAGGCCGCGCCGATCGTGAAGATGAGCAATGACATGTCGATAATGAATTTATAAACACTATCAAGCCATTTGTGTGGAAACCCAAGCTCAGTGGAGAACTTGGCAAAACCGGCAATAACAATAAGGGCCAATAAAAACAGAACATATTTGCGAATTTTTTTCCGTAACGTGCGACGTGTCATACTTTAAAAACATCCTCAAAAGATAGCCCGTTAAAAGCGGTTTTAGCCTAAATCTCTTCAAACAAATGAGCTTAAAGCAAACCGCCTATTTTAGTTTCAAATTTCTGCGCCCTAAAGTCTTCAAGCGAAGCGCATTGAGTTGA
Organism: Hyphomicrobiales bacterium; assembly: GCA_017640685.1. Lineage (GTDB taxonomy): Bacteria > Pseudomonadota > Alphaproteobacteria > Rhizobiales > HXMU1428-3 > HXMU1428-3. Next base: position 4,096 of record JAEPQF010000147.1, on the reverse strand, counting down.
ATAAAGCCCTCTGCATCATGATGATCATAAGCAATATTGCCTTCTTCAAACGTCACCAAGTCTTCACTGTAAAGCGAATAAGGCGATGTCCGGCCAATCACATCAGCACGGCCCTTATAAAGCTTCACTGATACAGACCCTGTGACACAGTCTTGTGACGCATCAATTAACGCTTGTAGCATTTCCCGCTCAGGTGAGAACCAGAACCCATTGTAAATAAGCTCTGCATAACGAGGCATAATGTCATCTTTAAGATGAGCAGCCCCCCGGTCAAGAGTGATGCTTTCCATGCCGCGGTGAGCCGAAAGAAGAATGGTACCGCCAGGTGTTTCATAAATGCCGCGGCTCTTCATGCCAACAAAACGGTTCTCTACCAAATCAAGCCGGCCAATGCCATGTACGCGGCCATATTCATTAAGCTTTGTAAGTAATTCAGCTGGGCTTAGCTTTTCACCATTAATAGAAACCGCATCACCTTTTTCAAAACCGATTTCAATAACTTCAGGTGTATCAGGAGCTTCTTCAGGAGATTGCGTGCGCTGATAAACATATTCAGGTGCCTCAACAGCAGGGTCTTCTAGGACCTTACCCTCTGATGATGTGTGAAGTAAGTTCGCATCAACAGAATAGGGCGCTTCACCGCGTTTATCTTTTGGAATTGGAATTTGATGTTTTTCAGCAAAATCAATCAAGGTTGTACGAGACGTCAGCTCCCATTCCCGCCATGGTGCAATCACGTGAATTTCAGGGTTAAGTGCGTAGTAGCTCAGCTCAAAACGGATCTGATCATTGCCTTTACCTGTAGCCCCATGGCAAACCGCATCAGCACCGGTCTCGCGGGCGATTTCAATTTGACGTTTGGAAATAAGCGGCCGTGCAATTGAAGTACCGAGAAGGTAAATCCCTTCATAAAGAGCATTGGCTCTAAACATAGGAAATACATAATCACGTACAAATTCTTCACGCAAATCTTCAATATAGATTTCTTTAATGCCAAGAAGTTCTGCTTTGTGCCGCGCTGGCTCAAGTTCTTCACCCTGGCCAAGGTCAGCCGTAAATGTCACAACCTCACAGTCATATTCAGTTTGTAACCACTTCAAAATAATAGAAGTATCCAAACCACCAGAATAAGCCAAAACGACTTTATTGATTTTATTTTTATCGACCATGAGACAACCTAAATGTGAAAAAACGAATGAAGTTAAAAGGTGAATGCTTGGCCTTTATCTCTTGAAAAGACCATTGAAGGGGCCGAGAGAAGAAAAAGACAAAGCAAATACGAAAATCTTACTAGCAAAGAGTTGATTGGCTAGCAATGACATAATGCAAAGATCTGATATATCAGCTGTTTTAAACAGAGGGAACCTTAAGCGCGCCTGCCTGCAATAAGCCAATAAAGAAAACCAGCCCCAAAGCCTGAGGTCGCAAAAATGGTTAGAAATTGCTGCGAAGGCATCTCAACCTGCTCAGGGCTTAAAACAACATATAAAAGGGGAATGGAAAGCGCACCAAGTCCACCAGCGAGAATATAATAAAGCCAGGAGCGAATGTGCCCGACCTCACCTATCACTGCAACAAGCAAGGCTGGTAAAATAGTTAAAGCTGGATAAAGCGAGAAGATAAAACTAATCGCACCGAGAAACGTCAAAATAGTTGTCTCAAAATCTGATGTTTCTAAATCTGAACCATAACGATTGGTCAGGTCTTCAGTAAATAACGTGCCCCCAAGATAGGTGAGAATGAGAAAGCTAAAAAGAACAGAAAGAAAAAGCCCAAACCCAACAACAATAATACGGCCTAAAACTCTGAAAACCATCGTCTATCGTCTCTTAGCAAGTTAAAGTGAAACCCAAATAAGCTTATTCAACGTCTACAGTCGGCTTATCCATTATCGCCTTAGCAGGCGCTTCAGCTTCAGCAACGACAATTTTTTTAGAAGGCTCAGCTGTTTCATAGCCAGCGATTTTATTCAAATCAGCGTCACTAGCACGCAACTTCTGGCTGAGTGATTTTAACTGACCACAAGCCGCCATAATATCCCGTCCACGCGGTGTGCGAACAGGGCTTGCATATCCAGCTCTATTTACAATTTCAGCAAAAGCTTCAATTTGCTCCCAATCAGAACATTCATAAGGGCTTCCCGGCCACGGATTAAAAGGAATGAGATTAATTTTGGCAGGAATACCGGCTAATAAACGTACCAATTCTTTCGCATCAGCTAAACTGTCATTCACGCCCTTTAGCATTACATATTCAAAAGTAATGCGCCTGGCATTAGAGGCACCAGGGTAATTCCGGCACGCATCCAGCAGTTCAGCAATTTTATATTTCTTGTTTATTGGCACTAAGACATCACGAAGATCATCACGTACAGCATGCAGTGAGATCGCAAGCATCACATTAATCTCATCACCGCATTTTTTAATCTCAGGCACTAAGCCTGAAGTTGAAAGAGTAATTTTCCGACGAGAGAAAGAAAGACCGTCATCATCCATAGCCAGCTTCATCGCGGCTTTCACATTTTCAAAATTATAAAGCGGTTCACCCATGCCCATTAGAACAATGTTGGTAATCTTGCGGTCCGTGTCAGGCAAGCCAGTTTTGTCTTCAGCTTCTGCCTCTGGCCAATCACCAATGCGATCTTTCGCTAGCATAATCTGAGCAATGATCTCGCCAGCCGTTAGGTTGCGAACCAAGCGCTGGGTCCCTGTGTGACAAAAACTACAATTCAGTGTGCAACCAATTTGACTAGAGATGCAAAGTGTTCCTCTGTCACTTTCCGGAATATAAACACATTCAACTTCAGGGGCTTTCTCTCTCTCATTCAACGGATTTAACGCCATCAACCATTTGCGAGTACCATCAACGGAAATTTGTTCAGAAACAATCTTTGGGCGCTCAATGGAAAAATTGTCTTGTAAATCTTGGCGCAGACCAAGCGACATTGTAGTCATGTCATTAAAATCGGTCGTCCCTCTGAAATAGAGCCAATGCCACAGCTGGTTCGCCCGCATGCGCAGCTGTTTTTCTTTCACACCAATGGAGGAAAGAGCTATTTGGACTTCTTCTTTTGAAAGCCCAAGTAAGGGCGTTAAATTTAAGGGTGCTAAATTCGTCATGACAAAGTGTCTTTGTAAAATATATTAGGTGTAAAATATGTTAGGTCTGATCTGAGTATATACAATTCGCTTAAAAAGTCGAAAAGACTAAAGCTCAAGCATCTGTATCTAAAATAAATGAGCCCACTTTAAAAATTATAAAGTGAGCCCACAAAACTAAGTTTTTAAATAAAAGGCCTGGCGAATAACTAGTTACAAGCTGAAACAGTTGCTTTTAGCGCAGCAGTCACACCAGAAAGAGAGTAAATATCTGTTGTATTAGTACCTCTTTTAGATGTGCCTTTAATCACCATTTTGCTACCAGCTTTCATAGCAGCAAGCAAGTTTTTCTCTAAGCTAGAGTGAATATAAGCCCGCTCCCCTTTATCATAAAGAGTAAAGTTTTTCGCCCCAATAGTGATAGAAGGTGTTGATGAAGCTTTTAAAGGATAGCCAAGTTTCACACTCACTTCTTCCTGAACATTAAATTTGGGCCAGGTCGTTACATAAAAGAAAATATCACCACGTCTCACATTTTTAGGCTCAATGTCTTTCGGTGTGGAGGCTGCAAAACAAAGAGTGCCATCTTTTGTCTTGGCTTTATAAACCGTCCAATCATTAAAACGCTTAATAACAGTGCTATCAGCAGCTTGTGCTGTAACCATTCCCATGAAAATAAGGGGTGTAGAGATAAGAGCGCCCATAATAATACGAGTAAAATTTTTAAAGAGAGCCTGCATAAATCACATCCTAAATTAGTTTAATTTCCCCAAAAGCAAATTGTGCAAAAATTGATACCGGTTTTGCAAAAACAATTCGCTTAAACATAGAGTTAGAGCATTTAAGTGAATTTGTAAAAAAGCAATATGCCCTAGTGCAGCAAACATATACAACAGTTTTACTGAAAAACACCAGCCTTGCCACTTGATTTTTCTCAAGAAACAATAGTCTAACACTGAAAAGCCGCTAAAACACAACAGATAAGGGCAAAGAATTTC
>JAEPQF010000146.1:2238-7329 GCA_017640685.1 Hyphomicrobiales bacterium | reverse complement strand
TCAAAAATTTTGATGCTGTCGTCTGTCAAAACACGTTGTGCTTTGACCTTCTCAAAATTTGCTTGAGCATAGTTTGAATTAATCAAACCAACAGTTTTGCCTCTTTCTTTTTGTAATTCGTGGATGATATTACCACTATCTTCAACAAGCCTTGTGAGAGGTTGCATCTCAGCATTATATTTTCGCTCAATATATTTTTCATAAACAAGTGAGCTCACGAAAAAAAGAACACCGAGCATCGGTACCACGATCAACATCGCGATTTGTGCGCGAATGGTTTTCAGCATAGATCCTACTCCTTGGTATTATTGTTTAGTATTTTTGAAATATGATTTTTTTCTAATTTGGGTGAATAGAAATCTGGATCATTTATCTGGAGTATAGAGAGTGAAAGCTTTTCAATGTTTTAACGACCGTCCGCGTTAAGCAAAATTATTAATATAAAACAATACATTAATTAGGCATGTTCAGCTTAAATTTTAGGCAATACGCACTCATAGGTAGAGCCACATTGCGGCTCTACCAGTATTGCTATATTAAAAAGGTAATTAGATACAATAATTTGATAACTTTACCTGATCACTTCATAAGAAAATTTATGATAAGAGGAATTGTAAATTTTTATTTGCTTTTGCGGGGCTGATTTTGGTGATTTCGGCGGTAACGACGCCCTCTTTTACAAATGGGTCCGCGTTTATTCTCTCGTGGATTTCTTCTTTTGTTGCATTGTGAGCTAGAATGGCGCCGCCGGCATTTGGTTCTATGCTGCCGACCAATAAAAACACATTTTCATCTAAGCCTTGTTTGATCCAGTTTTTATGGGCTTCCATAAATTGAGGGGCGCTTGCTTTGTTTTCAGTAAATTTTAAAAACACAATATACACGTAAGTTTTCTCCGTTTGTTTTTTTCTCAGTTGTTTTGATAATTAGTTGTTTGAATGATTGGTGATTTGTTGCCTCAACCATTCGTTCATATGGTTCACTTCTTGTTTGACATAGGCCTCGCTTGGAAAGGCTGTTGCCATTGTTGCAACGCCTTGGCTAAGCGCCAGCAAGTGCATAGCAAGACTATCGGCTTCTTTTTTAAGACCTAATTCTTTGAACTGGTTGCTCAACCATTTGCGAAAGAGGGTGAATATCTGATTAGCGTCTTCTTGTGAGGCATGGTCGAGCTTGGCAAGCTCTGTTGTCAGCGTGCCAACTGGGCAGCCATAGAGTTTTATTTTGGCGTAATTCGCGATGAGAATATGAATGAAACAACGAATGCGCCCCTCAGCATCTTTGCTTTCATCTTCCCACTCTTTGAGCATCTTTTTGGTTTTGTTCATGCGGTGAGAGATGACAGCTCCTAAAATGTCATCCTTTGTTTTGAAGTGATGATAGAAATTCCCGCGCGAAATTTTCACTTCATCTGCGATGTCGGCAAAGGATGTGAACTCATAGCCCTTTTGATAAAAGAGATCATCAGCGGCTTCTATAATTCGCTCTTTGGTTGTTTGAGTATTTCTAGCTTTTGTATTCATGTTTTTTAACGTTTCTATTTGCGCTTTAGCTTGCCCACCAACAACCGCGCTTTTTAAGTGGGGCTTAGGTTGTTATCCTTTTAGTGCACCTTGAGGTTGCCCACTAGAAACCGGCGCGAGCATCCGCTCTTTTTTAGACGGGGCTTCGGATGCCCACAAAGCATCCGCCCCTGTACGACGGTGGTGATTGTGCCTAAGTAACCAGGATGACAACCGTACATAGGTCGTTTGTCCTAACTAAAATTTAGGACAATTGACCTAATTTGTCAAAAGTAATTTTCAAGCTCTAGGGTTCTTATAAATTTTTATGAGTTTTAGTGAAGGAATGGTGGAGCCAGACGGGATCGAACCGACGACCTCTTGCATGCCATGCAAGCGCTCTCCCAACTGAGCTATGGCCCCTTTTTTGATGCGCTTCAGGTTGCCCACTTGCAACCGCGCTATTTTTAGCGGGGCTTCAGATGCCCACATGGCATCCGCCCCTTTTTGACGCTCCTTCGGTTGCCTTTTTTGTGCTTCAGATCCCATATGGCATCCGCAAATGCAACCGTCGCTGCCGGTACGGCAAGGCTTTGTGCTAGTTTAACACACCATATCCAGGAGCTGTTCTTGAGATTTGTGTTTTAAGTTATTAGCAATGCTACGTAACGCCCACAAACATCTCAAGCCTCGAGTTTTCAGGCTTTGGGAGCCTGAAAAACATCGTCAGGTTTTAGGGGCTTGGATTGGAAAATGCAAGCCCCTAATTTGAAGATATTAACCTTCGTCGTCTTTTGAAACACCGCTATTCACAGGAATGATACTTTCCATAGCACCTTCTGTTTCATCTTCAACTTCCAAGAATGTATCATCGTCATCTGTTGAAGGAATTGCATCATCATCGCTATCATCGATATCAATGAGATCATCTTCACCTTCTAACAGCACATCTGCTTCTTCTGTTTCAGCTTCTTCTTTAGGTGCTTCTTCCTTCACCGGCTCCTTTTTAGGCTTTGGTTCAGGTTTTTTAATCTCGAAGACAGTTTCGCACATTGGGCAAATTGCGGGTTCGCGATTCAAATCATAGAATTTCGCACCGCAACCACCACATGTTCTTTTTGTCCCACGTTTTGCTTTGTCAGCCATGCTAGCCCTCGAACATCGTTCTTATTAAATGAAACAAACTGCATGACATGATTGACGCCCCCCTGTCAAAGCCGTTTTTTAAAGTTTTTCAAAAAAATTCACTACATTGGTACTTTTTTCGCGTTATCGCCCTATAAACTTAATAATATCCACTAGACGCACAGAGTTTGTGCACGTATATCTTCAACTTTGCATCGCAATTTTTCTGGTATTTTTCCAAAATGATAAAATCTCTCTCCGGCCTGAATTCTCAAAACCTAAGTGGCACTGTTCAGGTGCCTGGTGATAAATCGATTTCTCATCGCGCCGTTATTTTTGGGGCGCTTTCCACTGGTGAAACCGAAATACATGGCCTTTTAGAGGCTGAAGACGTGTTGGCCACAGCGCAAGCTGTTGGCAATATGGGCGCATCAGTTCAGCATAAAGGGTCTGGTCACTGGATTATTCGCGGTCTTGGAGTTGGAGGATTGCATGCGCCATCCGTCCCGCTTGATTTTGGAAACTCAGGAACTGCGGCCCGTTTGATGATGGGCGTCGTTGCCGGGCACAATTTTGAAGCCAAATTTGTTGGCGACGAAAGTTTATCGCGCCGCCCAATGGCACGAGTGCTCGATCCTTTGCATGAAATGGGCTTGAATTGGCAAGAACAATTTGACCATTTGCCTCTTACCCTTCAGGGACCAGAGCGTCTCATGCCAATGGAATACAAACTCCCCGTGCCCTCAGCGCAGGTAAAATCTGCGGTTCTCATCGCAGGATTGTTCGCGCCTGGTGTGACCTCTGTTTTTGAAACAGAAGCCACGAGGGACCATACAGAGCGGATGCTAGGTTATTTTGGTGCTGAAGTTAGCGTTGAAGAAAAAGAAGACGGCCGCTTAATATCGGTAAAAGGGGATGCTGAAATGGTTGGCGCGCCTGTTACCGTGCCTGGCGACCCAAGCTCAGCTGCATTTTTAACAGCTGCGGCACTTATTTGCCCCGGATCTGACATTACCATTAAAGGCGTGTTAGTGAACCCTACCCGCACCGGATTTTATCAAACGCTTAAAGAAATGGGCGCTGATATTGTTTTTGAAAATGAGCGCACTGAAAGCGGTGAGCCAATTGCGGATATCCGCGTGAAACACAGCCAACTAACTGGCGTTGATGTTCCAGCTGAGCGTGCACCATCGATGATTGACGAATATCCGATGCTGGCATGTTTAGCGGCTTACGCTAAAGGTACAACCCATATGCGCGGCCTTACCGAGCTACGTGTTAAAGAGAGTGACCGATTGGCTGCAACGCAAGCTGGCCTTAAGATGGTTTCCGTTTCTTCCGAAATTGAGGGAGATGATTTGATTGTACATGGTGAAGGCATTGTTACTGGTGGCGGCTTTATAAAAACTCATCTTGATCACCGGATTGCCATGAGCTTTCTAGTCATGAGTTTAGCAGCTCAAGACCCTATTTCTGTGGATGACACGCGGATGATTGCAACAAGTTTTCCAAGTTTTATTGGCTTGATGGAAGGTTTGGGTGCTCGGTTTAAATAAAACTCAGGGGGAGCATTTGGCAGATACTACACTAACAATCGCTGTTGATGGGCCGGCGGCTTCGGGAAAGGGAACGCTTTCTCGGCAACTAGCTGCTCATTTTGGCTTGAACTATCTTGATACGGGTTCTCTTTACAGAGCTGTGGCTTTAATTGCGCTTAATGACAATATTCCACTTGATGATGAAACAGCTCTTTCGCATCTAGCTTCAACGCTTGCAGATGAGGTTTTATCTGATCCTCGACTTCGAGAACCTGGTGTTGGCGAGGCCGCTTCTAAAATTGCGAGCTTAATCCCTGTTCGTGAAACATTATTAGCGTATCAACGTGAAAAAGCTCAAACGGCGCCTGGTACAGTACTAGATGGACGAGATATTGGTACTGTTGTCTGCCCAAATGCTGATGTGAAACTGTTTGTCACAGCGAGTTCTGAAGTTCGCGCCAAGCGACGTTTTGATGAGCTTGTTTCAAAGGGGCAGGGTGTTACCTACGCCGATATTTTTGCTGAAATCGAGCGTAGAGACGCCAGAGATAGCTCTAGAAGTGCTGCTCCGCTTATAAAAGCTGCAGATGCGCACTTGCTAGATACGACAAATTTAGATATAGAAAAAGCCTTGGACGCTGCTGTTTTACTTGTTAATGAAGCAATCAAGACACAAAATTAGGCTAAAAGCTTAGGTTTTATTTAGCTTCTTTTTTGGATATACGGTTTGAAAACAGACATTAAGCCATTGTTTTCAATAAGTTTTGCCCATTAAAATTGTATGCAGCAGATTAATTTTAACTTTAACCTGGCTAAATTTATTAGGTCTATCACGCATAGTCGCGGTTGGGCTTACACCGCTTTAAAGCGGTTAGATTTTTTTGTATAGACGCGTTTTCTCAAGAAAATGGATGAAAATTTCTTGC
>JAEPQF010000146.1:0-2228 GCA_017640685.1 Hyphomicrobiales bacterium | reverse complement strand
ACTTATTTGACCTTCAATTTTAGCCAATTGATCGTAAGAGACATTAATTTATGACATCAACTCAAGAAATTGAGACTTCGCAAACCCCTTCAACCGAAGATTTTGCCCAACTACTCGAAGAATCATTTGTAACTTCCTCAATGGAAGAAGGCAGTGTTGTTAAAGGCAAGGTTGTTGCCTTTGAAAAAGATTTAGCCGTTATCGATGTAGGCCTTAAAACTGAAGGCCGTGTTCCTTTAAAAGAATTCTCTATGGCAGGTCAACCTGCCGGTTTAGAAATTGGCGACGAAGTAGAAGTTTACCTTGAGCGCGTTGAAAATGCGCTTGGTGATGCTGTACTTTCTCGTGAAAAAGCACGCCGTGAAGAAAGCTGGATCCGCCTTGAAGAGCTATTTGAAGCTCAAGAAAAAGTTGAAGGCGTGATCTTCAACAAAGTAAAAGGTGGCTTTACTGTGGATCTTGATGGCGCCATTGCGTTCCTACCTGGTTCACAAGTCGACATTCGCCCAGTTCGTGACATCGGCCCACTAATGAATGTGAAACAACCGTTCCAAATCCTTAAAATGGACAAACGTCGTGGCAACATTGTTGTTTCTCGTCGTTCTGTATTGGAAGAGTCTCGTGCTGAACAGCGCACAGAGATTGTTTCTCAACTTGCTGAAGGCCAGACAACTGAAGGTGTTGTTAAAAACATCACTGACTACGGTGCCTTTATCGACCTTGGTGGCATCGATGGCTTACTTCACGTTACAGACATGGCATGGCGCCGTGTGAACCACCCAAGTGAAATCGTGAATGTTGGTGATGCGATTAAAGTTCAAATCGTACGCATCAATCCGGATACCCAGCGTATTTCATTAGGCATGAAACAACTTGAGAGCGATCCTTGGTCACTTGTAAATGACAAATATCCGCTTGAAGCTGTTGTTAAAGGCACAGTGACTAACATTGCTGATTACGGTGCTTTTGTTGAACTTGAGCCTGGTGTTGAAGGTTTGATCCACGTTTCTGAAATGAGCTGGACTAAGAAGAACGTTCACCCTGGTAAAATTGTTGCTTCTAGCCAAGAAGTTGAAGTTAAGGTTCTTGAAGTTGATCCTAACAAACGCCGTATTTCACTTGGCCTGAAACAAGTTCAAGATAACCCATGGGATAGCTTTGCTGAGAAATTCCCTAAAGGTGCTGAAATTGAAGGTGCTGTACGTAACATCACAGAGTTTGGTCTCTTTATTGGCCTTGATGGCGATGTTGACGGCATGGTTCACCTTTCTGACCTTGATTGGGACCGCTCAGGTGATGAAGCCGTTCAGGATTATAAAAAGGGCGACGTTGTTAAAGCTGTTGTTCTTGAAGTTGATCCTGATAAAGAGCGCATTAGCCTTGGTATCAAGCAATTGTCTGACGATCCATTTGAATCAGTTTCTTCATTCAAGCGCGGCCAACGCGTCACTGTTGAAGTTCTTGAAATTACAGATGGCGGCATTGAAGTGAAAGTTGGAGACAGCGATGTTTCTGCCTTCATTAAGCGTGCTGACCTTTCTCGTGATCGCGGTGAGCAACGTCCAGAGCGTTTCCAAGTTGGTGAAACTTTGGATGCAGCTGTCCTACAACTTGATAAATCAGGTCGTAAGATGAACCTTTCTATTAAAGCTCTTGAGATTGCTGAAGAGAAAGAAGCTGTGGCTCAATATGGCTCAACAGATTCAGGTGCTTCACTTGGTGATATCCTTGGTGCAGCACTTGGCAAATCTGACGATGAAGAAGGTGAAGCAGAAAAGCCTGCTGAATAGATCTTCTCCCATCTACTAAAATTGAAAAGCGCTGCCGCTTGTAAAAGTGGCGGCGCTTTTTTTATCTCTCACGGCTATTTCAAACGCTATTGCGTTTGAGCCTACTTCTTTGATGTGCTTCAGGTTGCCCACTAGCAACCGCACTATGCGGTGCTAGGCACCGGGCTTCATTCTTTCTGCGCTTTAGGTTGCCCACCACCAACCGCGCTAACGCTTCACCATGTCCTGATGCCGAAATGACGTCACTCCTTCTTCGTCAAGAAAAATCAATCATTTACAAATAAAACCGGTCCCTTTTGAGACCGATTTTTATTATTTTTATTGTTGTTTGTTCTTTAGATCCTAGCGGCGGAAGTTGCGACGGAAGTTTCTGCGGAATTTACGACCCTTGTTGAACTTCTTAAATTTAAAGTGGCCTCTTTTGTAGAATTTCTTGCC
>JAEPQF010000145.1:7211-7455 GCA_017640685.1 Hyphomicrobiales bacterium | reverse complement strand
TTTTTCCAAAGTGATTTTGCTGGCAGAATTGCAAACAAAGTCATGCAAACGGGTATGGCGCTTCGTGCGTCAGTTATGTCAGTGCAAGACAGTATCTGGTATGTAGTGGCCTTTCTGTTCTCTGCCCTCTTTTTTGTTGGCAATGCTTCTATCTATTTAACCATTCCAATTTTGCTGTGGTTAGGGTCTTACCTTTCCATCTTAGCTTACTTTCTACCGCGTATTAGAAAGCAAGCTGCAATTA
>JAEPQF010000145.1:0-7201 GCA_017640685.1 Hyphomicrobiales bacterium | reverse complement strand
CTGAAGTGCACTCAATGCTAACAGGGCGCTTGGTGGATAGTTACACGAATATCCAAACGGTAAAACTGTTTGCTGGCAACGACTTTGAAGACAAGTTCGTCGCAACAGGTATTAAAGAGCATACGAAAGAAATACAAAACCTGTTTAGATATTTCACACTCATGTGGTTATCTCTATTTACGATCAATGGGGCACTGTTAATCGGCGTTGGTTCCTTAACTATTTACCTATGGCAAAATTCTGTTATCACCATTGGTGAAGTTGCCATGGTGCTCCCGCTAACCATCCAGTTGAAAAACATGGCCACTTGGATGATGGAAATCGCCAATGGTGTTTTTGAAAATGTCGGAACAGTAGAAGAAGGCATGGAAACCATCTCCAAATCTCTCACAGTAACAGATGAAACAGACGCAAAAGACTTAAGCGTGAGCAAAGGTAAAATCCAATTTAAAGATGTTGAGTTTGATTATGGCGATTATCAAACAGAAGATGATGATAAAAACCTTCCTGTTATCGAAGGGCTGAACTTAACAATTGAGCCAGGCCAAAAGGTCGGACTCGTCGGGCGCTCTGGCGCTGGGAAATCGACATTGGTCAATTTAGTCCTACGTCTATATGATTTAAAAAGCGGCGCCATCACCATTGATGGCCAAAATATAGCATCGTGCACACAACAAAGTTTGCGCCGACAAATCGGCATGGTCACGCAAGATACCTCACTTCTTCACCGCTCTATTAGAGACAATCTCATTTATGGAACTACAGGCGCGACCGAAGAAGATATGATCAATGCGGCACAAAAAGCTGAAGCACTAGATTTCATCAAAGGATTGTCAGACGGCAAAGGTGGCACTGGTTTTGACACTCTTGTGGGAGATAGAGGGGTGAAACTCTCAGGCGGACAACGTCAGCGTATTGCCATAGCGAGAGTACTTTTAAAAAATGCGCCAATATTGATATTGGATGAAGCAACCTCCGCTCTTGATTCTGAAGTCGAAGCAATGATCCAACGCCAACTAACAAACATGATGGAAGAAAAAACAGTGATAGCCATCGCGCATCGATTGTCAACCATTGCTGAGATGGATCGATTAATCATTATGGATCAAGGTAAAATCATCGAAGATGGTAGTCATGATGAATTAATCAAAAAAGACAATGGCGTTTACGCCAAACTATGGGCGCGCCAATCTGGCGGCTTTTTAGGCGCAGATAAGGAAGAGGAACCGGCATAAATGACGTACTAAAAGAGCGACACAAAAAAACGAGTTTTTGACAGAGTTTAAATTTTGCCTTTAAATACTGCCCATCTCAAAGAGTAGATGGTTAGGCAGGTTGAGTTATGTCGATAAAAGCGTTTAGCTGGCTGATGTTTAAAGCCCTTTGTTATGCGTCGCTCTTTTTAGTCAGCATAGGGGCTGCCTCTCTCTTCTTCCCATTCATTCTTGATCTTTGCCAAAATAAATCGGGCGGCATCATTTCATGCACCACCCCATTCTATAGGACCATCTATGAATTCGGGTTTACGGTCACCCTAATGTCGATCTACACAGGCTTTCCCATTTTATTAGCCCTTATAGGCTTTGTCTTGAGCATAAGAAGAATTTTTAAATAACCAAAACTCACCAACATCCTTTAGGTGTATTTGATGCAAGTTTGTAAAGGGCTGAGAGTGATGACAAGTCGCGTTTAGGTCCTTGAAAGCGGGTTGGTGGAAGAGCAATAAACCCTGCAGATGTCACCTTTCCAAAAATATATGAAAATGGATAGAAGGGGGCAAAACCAATTCGCAGGTCTGAAATTTTTAACCCCTGCTTACTGTTCTGGTAGGTAAAAAATCCATTTGTAAACCATTCAAATCTCTTAACTGATTTTGGCACCTCTGGTGACGTTAGCTCAGTTGGCAAAGTTAAACGCGGATATGTTTTTAAATCAATTTCCTTGCAGCCTCTCAGGACACTTGTAGCCCCCGCATAATAGTTGGTGTCATCAACAGCCAAAATTTGCCAATAGAGAATATTAAAAGGAGTGGGCTGCACATGAATGCGCTTCCCCGTCAATTGCGGATGTTGAGCAGCTTTGCTTTTCACATATAAATGCCCGCCCATCCCAAGACAAAGATAAAAAGTACTCGCCGCCAAACAAACTTGCACCAATCTCATCGCTTGAGCTTGTCGCTTGCGAATAAGAAACAAAAAGCCAATCACGCCAATAAGAAGGGTAAGTGTGTATATGGGGTCAATGATAAAGACACTAGGAAAAGCAACCGGTGAGCCAACATCAAGTGGCCAAAAAATTTGTGTGCCATAGGTAGTTAGAGAATCAAGTAAACTATGAGTAATGAGACAGAGCCAAACCGTTAGCAACATTTTAAGATAAGGAATTAGCCTTTTCTTAAAAATAAAAGTTGCAAAAGCTGCAATAAACGGACTAACGGCCGTTTGCACAAACAAAGAGTGACTAAACCCACGATGATAAGTCACAGAATTAAGCGCATCATCAAAGGGGAGAAATGAATCCAAGTCAGGCAAGGTCGCCACAGCACCGCCTAATAAAACTGCTCTAAACCCAAGTTTTGGTCCAAGCAAAACAGTGGCAACAGTTGAGCCCAAAACAAATTGAGAAACCGAATCCATAAAAATCAAACCCTTTTACATGTGAAAGTAACTAGAAGATAAAAGGGCTATCATTTCGGCAATCATATGACGATTAAAAAAGCTATTATCAATAATTTTTGATTAATTAACTACAAGTACGCATGCCAACAATACGGTATAGAGGGCAAAAACGAACAAAAGCAGTTAAAATCAAAATAGCCCCAACAATATGAGCGCCATAATAAAAAGGTTGGCTTTCCCAAATATCTGATACATAAAAATAAGGTGCTGCAATAAGGGCAATGCCAACAATAATACGAAGAACTTGATCTAAACGCCCAACATTTGCTGATTTAAACATGAAATTTTCCTAAAATTATTTTTCCTGAAATTTCTTTCCGAGATTAAAATTATTGCAGCAAATAAAACAATCCGGCAGTAACTAAGTCACATAAGAAGAATTTAGCTGCAAAACAAAGATAAAAACAAAATGGAAATCACAATAAAAGCTCTTGGCCCCCGCGGAGATGGCTATTACGAAAGTGATAGTGAGACAAATTCCAACAAAGGCCATCAGAGAAATAATCGCATTTACGTTGATCGCTCCGTTCCTGGTGACAAGTTAGAGGTAAAAACCCGCAAGAATAAAGATGGGGTCATTCAAGGTGAAATCATCAAAATTCTACAAACCTCGAAAGATCGCGTGAAAGCACCGTGCCCCTCTTATGATGTTTGTGGTGGGTGCACACTCCAACATGTTAGCGATGCATTTTATAAGAATTGGAAACAATCACTCGTCAATGAGGCCTTAGATCGTCAAGCACTCAGTCCGAAAACATATCTTGAGCCAATTTATATAGGCGAGGGGTCTAGAAGGCGTGTGACTTTCAGTGCGTTTAAGCAAAAAGATAAAACCATTCTTGGTTATAAAAAAAGACGCTCAAAAAATGATCAATAACATCGAGCAGTGCTTAATCGCCGATCCTGAAATTATGAAACTTCAGCCTATTTTAAAACAGCATCTTGCAAATTGTATTGAAAGATCAAATGTCGTTGATGTTTTAATTCAAAAAATAAATGGTGTGTTTGATGTGGTATTAACCGGGCCTGTTGGGAAAAAAGGAAGTCCTGATTTAAGCGTCATGCAAATGGCAGCAGATCTCATTCAGCAAACAAAAATCGTTCGCTTTTCATGGCGAGAGAAATTCCATGATGAGTGCGATGTCATTGTTGAAAAAGAACCCGTAAAAATTAACTTTGGCGCAATGGAAATTACCCTTCCCCCCGCCTCTTTTTTACAACCAACTGAGGCTGGTGAACAAGCTCTTATAAATGCTGTTGTAAAAGCCCTTCCCAAAACGGGGCATCAAGCGGATCTTTTTTGTGGCGGCGGGACCTTCACGGGTCCAATGATTGAGAATTTAAAAAAAGGGACTGTAGATGCCTTTGAGACAAATCAGAGAGCAATAGAGGCTTTGGACAGAGAAGCTAAATTTAAGGGCCTGCCTTTAAAAGCAATTGAACGGGATCTGTTTAAATTGCCGCTCACATTAGACGAACTAAACAAATATGAAGCTCTTGTCTTCGACCCACCAAGAGCCGGTGCTAAAAATCAAGTGGCCTTGTTAGCAAGGTCAAATATAAAAACAATAGTCGCAGTTTCTTGCAACCCCGTCACCTTCGCCCGCGATGCCAGAGTTTTATCAGAAGGCGGCTATGAGTTCGATACCATCCAAATGATTGATCAATTCACCCAATCTCATCACGTTGAAGTGGTTGGAACATTTAAGAAAGTGATTTAAGTTTTAAAAGCGAGGAGCTTGAAACCAACAAACTATAAACAGATTAGCCTGTAGCCAGTGCATTGGGTTGGTGGGTGGCAATGTGAAAATAAGAACGCCTGTGGCGTCCCCGAGAGGATTCGAACCTCTGGCCCCCAGATTAGGAATCTGGTGCTCTATCCAGCTGAGCTACGGGGACTAAGAAATCAATTCTATAATTGCAAATAAAACCCTAGATGAGATAAGGTCAAGTACAATTAATTATGGGCCTTTTATGATACATCAAAGACGAACTTTTTTTGTGCTTACAATAGTTATCATCTGTCTGTTTTCAAGGCACTCTAAGGCTCAAGAAATTCAGGGATCCTGTCCGAAATCTCCAGAAAACACCTCAATTGTTAAAACCATTTCGAAAAACAATATCATCAGTCTTGCAAATGGGTCAGAATTAGTTCTAGCCAATATTTACCAAAACAAAAAAAACGCTCATCAATTTCTAAAGAACAAACTACTGAATAGAAAAATTTCTTATGTCTCGTCTGGTCGCATAAAAGATAGATATAACCGTTTCATTGTTCAAATATTTTACCAAGACAATAACGAAACTAAGTGGTTACAAAAAACTCTCATTGAAAGTGGATATGCAGTGGCAGTGGCGTACCCTACAAATTGGCAATGTATGGATGAATTATTAGAAATTGAAAACGCATCACGAAAAGATGACAGTGAGAACCAAACCATCAACTTCAATTTCCCAATAGTTAGGGCTGAAAATATAAAAAGTCTAAATAAAAACCCACAAGGCTCTTTTCATATTGTTAAGGGAAAGGTCAGGTCTATCAGTCGAACATCTCAAAACACATACATCAACTTTTCTCACAATTGGCGCAAAGATTTCACAGCAGTTGTCAGCAATTATTTATTAAAACAAAAAAAGAGACCCTGGCCAAAGTTAAAATTATTAAAAGGAAAAACCATCATCATCAGAGGGTGGTTAGATCACTATAACGGGCCATTAATCCGGTTGGAAACACCGGAAATGATTGAAATTAAAAATTAAAATAAAGATGGATAAAAAAGAAAAATGCAAACAAAACCAAAATTGATACTTGATCATCTAACCGTAACAGCAGCAACTTTAGAAGAAGGCGTTGATCATGTACGGACATGTTTAAATATCGATATTCCCGCCGGCGGTAAACATGAATATATGAGCACACATAATCATCTACTTCGCCTTGGCGATACGGCCTTTTTGGAAGTCATTGCAGTTGATCCGAATGCAAAAAAACCAGATCACCCAAGGTGGTTTGCTCTTGATGAAAAAGGAGATGAAGCTCCTAAATTAGCAAGTTGGGTGGCGGCTACAAAAGACATTGAAAAGAGTTTGATGTTTGCACCTGAAGGAGCTGGCCAACCTACGAAATTATCGAGAGGCGAAATCTTTTGGCATATGAGCATTACAGATGATGGATCAATGCCCTATGGCGGTGCTTACCCTACACTCATCATGTGGCAGGAGGGGCCTCACGCTGCAACCAGAATGGAAGATAAAAACTGCACATTGAAATCGTTTTCAATTGCTCATCCAAAAGCGGATGAAATTAAAACTTTCCTTGATGGCCAATTTGATGATGAAAAGGTCAGTATTTCTCAAGGTTCAGAGATAAACCTCTCAGCAGAAATAAATACACCATCAGGTGTTAAAATATTATCTTAAAAAACTCAGCTGATGATTGAGAGCGCAAATAAAAACGCCCGGATGGGTAATCCGGGCGTTAAATTAAATATAATGACTTAATTAAGCTGCAGCTTCTTGACCATCAGAATCTGATGAACCATCAACATCAAGAGATTTATCTCTATTTGATTGAGCAGCTTTAGAAAGAACAGATGTAATCTTTTGAACTGCACCTGCTTCATCAAGCTTTTCAATAGCAGCAACTTCACGAGCCAAACGACCAAGGGCCGCTTCAAATAATTGACGCTCAGAATATGATTGCTCAGGTTGAGTGTCACAGCGATAGAGATCACGAACCACTTCAGCGATTGAAATGAGATCACCTGAATTAATCTTCGCTTCATATTCTTGTGCGCGGCGAGACCACATTGTTCGTTTAATGCGCGCCTTACCTTTTAATGTTGTGTAAGCTTTTTTGACAATATCATCTTGAGCCAATTTGCGCATGCCAACGCTTTCAGCTTTTGCAGTAGGAACACGGAGAATCATTTTGTCTTGTTCAAATTCAAGAACAAACAGCTCAAGGCTAATACCTGCAACTTCTTGGGTTTCTATGTCAAGAATCTTCCCAACGCCATGAGACGGATAAACAACATATTCATTGATTTTAAAACCATTTTTCTGAACGGATTTTTTGCGTGCAGCCATACTCTCTCTCTCTTCAATGTTAACTTAATTGTTCCTCTAAAGGGGACGAACAATTAAGTTTTAAAATCTCGCAGCAAGCTTTACAGGCGAATAGCCAAACTTGAATTTTTAGGGAAGAATAAGCGCAATGATACAAATCACATCAATTAAATTAAGCATCGGCCTAATTTAAAAATCGCTCACCCCGTGACATTTCCCTCAGTCCCACAACACTTATTTTAAGAATGCCAATATCTAGGAAATTGACAAATGATTGCGTGGACAAAAATTTGTTAATGAGCACAAAATAGGTCTTACTCTGGCTCAATTTTTGGACCATAAATTTAGAAATTGAAATTAGTCAAAAGCCAAATTCGGGGTCAAATCGTTTAATAATTTTTTGCAAAGCAGAATTAGATTTCCAAATGGATCCGCTAGGGTTTAGGAAAGCATAA
>JAEPQF010000144.1 GCA_017640685.1 Hyphomicrobiales bacterium | reverse complement strand
TGCAATGGCTTCACCTTTTGAACCGTACTTCTCTATTTGAGCTATAGCTGGCGTGATGGAAAAAATGCATAACATTCCCCAAAGAATAACTTTATTCATAGAACTGTCCTCTATTTTTTCCTTTGTTTGTTTTCAAGAAAGCTAATTTTTTGCCTGACTTTTACTTTTGAATAGTTTCTTTAATTGCTCATCGGCCGGCTTGTACCTTTGCCAAAAAGGAGGTGTCGCCGAGAGATTGACTTCCTCCCATTTTGGATGGCGGCCTGGACGGTTAAAATCATTAAATTTTTTGAAGAACATCTTTATAAAATTAGATGTTTTTCTATGACGGGCAGAACCTTTGGGCCAATTGTAGACGGCAAGTATTGTACTGCTTGCGATTGTGCCGACTTTTTTGCCTTCTGGAATTAGATTTGGGTAGGTGGAGGCTTGCAATTTCGTGGGTAGATAAAAGTGCTCTAAGACAAATTTAAACGGCACCTTATGCGCTGGCTGAAAGAAAAAATCAACGGGTACAAAATGTAATCCACTGTTAGCTGGGATATTTTGTATCTGTAACACAGGGACCCCAGCTAATATTGCAACGGCATCTATGTTTCCATTTTGAAGCTTTTTAAGTGCTACATTATCATCATGAGTGACATAGTTGACCTTGATTCCTAGAAGCTCAAATATCGTTTTACTGGCAATATATGTGCCGCTGAATTTTTTTGAAATATTGATAGTCTTTCCTTTTAAATCAGAAAGCTTTTGAATATTTTTATTCGCAATTACGTGCCATTCAGAATTATATAACTTGGTTATGAAATGAATTTTTTCTTGAATGTTTTTATATAGAACCGGATCTTGACCTCTCAGGTAAGCTAATGCATCTGTTTGAACAATCCCCATATCAACACCACGCAGATAGAGGATATCCAAAGCATTTTGACTGCCCCCTTGCCCGATTATAGGAATGACCCGCAAGCTTTGTGTCTCTGATCTTTGTGATTTTTGGGTATTTAGAATATCAGCCAGGTCAGTCGCAAATTGTATTTGAGTGGCGGAGGCGCCGCCCGTCACAATTATTACAGTATTTTTATTCGCTTGGTACTTGAGCTCGCTGTATCTAGTACGCTCAGTTTGAGCTGGCTCTGCCTTGGCTTCTAAAGAATAAAAATACAAAAAACAACAAGCTATGATCAGACCACAAAACTGACGAAAAACACATCCGTTTTTTATTTTACATATATTCTTCAAGTGATTACTCAAACTATTCGCATTCAGTTTTACAAAAGAATAGTGTCACACGATCTGTGCTAGCTCAACATTTAGACACTAAAATTAGGTAGCAATACTGAGGAGAATAAGTGTTAATTGATGAAGGAAGATGTGTAAGTTCAGATGAGAAATTAAATTGGGCAGGAATCTAATATGTTTACAACAATGGATTTCTTACCCAGCAGCTCCCTTCCTCTGCGCGTCATAGTTCTTCGCGAAAGTTATAATTGCGTTGATGAGGTCTGGTTTGGTGGGGGATTTGGATTTTGTTAGGTGGGTGAGTTTTAGTTGATAGTGCTTGCTGATTTTTTTTAGGTTTGCAGCAGAGACTTTGTTTAGCTTAACACGCATGAGATCTTCGCCCATTTTCCGATAAAGAATAATTGGGTTGTGTGCTTTTATATCAAAGCTATCCTTTGTAGCTTCTTTGGATTTTGTTTGTTTTTTAGCTGAGGCTGGCTGTTCCTGCCTATCAGCTACCTCATTTGTCTTCGCCAAATTTTCTGAGAAAGCTTCCAGCATTTCATTGGCGAATTTTTCATTGGTCTCTGCTTCTTTCACGATGGTTTGAAAGAGTTTTTCCAAGATTTCATGTGCTGGTTTGTCTTTCATCGTGATCTGCTTTTTCTCTCTCACGGCTAAAAATTTTATTTGCGCTTTAGATTGCCTACCAGCAACCGCGCTGATTAGTTGCGCTTAGGCCTCTGATAGGCGGAATTTTTATTGATCAGCTTTTCCGTACTCGCTTCACTCTGTTCTGACTGATCTTGTGCCCCGGACGCCAAGGCGTCATGTCCTGACACCGAAGTGGTGTCACTCCTTCTTCGTATAGCTCTTTTTTGTAACACTTCAGATGCCCACATAGCATCCGCTTTTTTTGCTTCAGATGCCCACATAGCATCCGCAATATGTAACGGCGCTATTTCGTCGGCCTTCAGTTTCCCACTAGAAACCGGCTATTTTTAATGCACTTTAGATTGCCTACCTGCAACCGTACTAGCCATTATATTCATAAGATGGTTCTTCGTCCAAATCATGAAGTGATTCCAGTGAGTTATCATATTGCTCATCAAGATAGTCATCGCTATAAGCTTCATTATAGGTGCTATTTTGAGGATAATCACTTGTTTCTTCACCCTTCTCAACGGTTTCTGATGCTGCAACTCTCTGGATCCAATGAAGGGTTGCTTCATGCAAGTTTTCAATCAACACACGTGCTGGGCCGAACTTCATATAAGGGCTTAATGTTTCTTCACTATATTGGTTCGCGTTCACCAGTGCTTGCTTTGAAGGAATTTGCAGACCTAAACTGCCAAATTCATCTTCAATGGCTGAAATCACCAGTTGATTACTCCCAGAATTTGTCACCCTATTCGCAAGTGGGCAGAGTTTTGCTTCAATATCTCTCAAAGCAATGTTGCGCATGAGAGAGCGAATATTATCTTCAGCGGTTGGGTCTGGCGTATAAGGAATGACCGCGTAATCGGCTGAGCGAAGGCCACCCCATGCTGCACAAGAAAGGCCTGGTGGGCAATCAAGCAGGACAACATCATATTTGCCTTTGGCTGTGCGGATAATGTTCGCGACCTTTTGCTCAATTTCGAAAAACACCTCTTCCAAAGTCGGTTTGGAATTGGACATCATATAAAGCATACCGCGTTCTGTATCATCTAACTCAGATGAGCTTGGGATCACATCAATATGGGGTTTGGTTTGCGTACCGCTTAAGTAAACATCACCGCCGTCTTTAACGATGAAATTCGATATATCGATGTTTTTATCATCACCAAAAGCGTTGATGAACATATCGCCAGCGTGCCGCCCATCGCTTTTTGCTTTCAACCACCGTTCGGCACCAAGGAAACATAAAGAAGAACTTGCTTGTGCATCAAGATCAATGATCAGGACTTTTTTATTACCATATAATGCGAAGCCATAAGCCAGCATCATTGTTATTGTTGTTTTACCCACACCGCCTTTGCGGTTTGAAACTGCAATGAACTTAGTAATTTTGATAACTCCTTTTATTTTCTCTCACGGCTATTACTTTTCAGTGGCGCTTCAGGTTGCCCACCAGCAACCGCGCTACTAAAGCTCTTGGGCCTCCGAGGGGCGGTGTTTTTTATGCTTCGGTTGCCCACCATGCAACCGCACTCTTTTAGTAGCGCTCCAGATGCCCACGTAGCATCCGCGCAAAGAACTGCGACTCAAGCGATAAAGACTCGATTAGAATTGTAAAGATTTTATGACCAGAATGAGGTTTCTGATTTTTAAAATGGGAAGTAATTAGAGACGCTTCAGTTTACAGTTCTTTTCGAGATTTAATAGCGGCAGCAAGGGTGCCTTCATCCAAATAATCAAGCTCACCACCGACAGGGACACCATGAGCAAGACGTGAGATTTTGACATTCGCATCTTCCAACAAATCTGTGATGTAATGCGCCGTTGATTGCCCCTCAACTGTTGCGTTTAAGGCAATGAGAATTTCGATGACTTCATCACTTTTTGCTCGCTCAATCAATGTTGTCAGGTTCAAATCATCTGGGCCGATACCATCTAGGGGAGAGAGCGTTCCTCCTAATACATGATATTGCCCTTTTATGACTTCAGCGCGCTCAAGTGCCCACAAGTCACCTACAGTTTCTACAAGGCAAATCATGGACTTATCACGGCGCTCATCTTGGCATATGGCACAAGGGCTCATCGTATCGATGTTACCACAATTGCTACATTCAACTATTTTTTCAGCTGCCTCTGTCATGGATTTTGCCAGTGGGCGCATAAGTTGATCTTTCTTTTTTAAAAGATGCAACGCAGCCCGTCTTGCCGAGCGAGGGCCTAGACCCGGCAATTTACTCATAAGTTGAATGAGTTCTGTGATTTCTGGTCCTGTGACATCTCTAGGCATTTTAGTTGCTTCCCTGTTTTTCTCTCACGGCTATTTCATGAGCTGAAGCTCATGAACCTACGAGGTGCGGCGCTTGCGCCGGACGCCTCTGGCACCATGTCCCTCAGCCAAAAAAGGCTGAGCTCCTTCTTCGTATAGATGCTTTTTTGGTTTTCCAAAAACAACCGACCTTATTTCTTATGGCCTTTTAACTGAGTCGAGAAGATAGGAGTAGTCTTGAATTAAAAAGGGAGGCACAGCCTCCCTCTTTTTTTTGTGCTTCGGATGCCCACATAGCATCCGCAACATGCAACCGTGCTTTTTAGTCGGTCTTCAGTTTCCCACAAGCAACCGGCCTTTTTGCCAGCCTTAGAACAAGTTCATGCCAGGAGGGATTGGTAGGTCGCCAGTGGCTTCTTTCATTTTTTCAGCTGAGAATTCTTCAACCTTCACACGAGCATCTTTGTGAGCTGCGATAATGAGGTCTTCCAAGATTTCCGCTTCATCTTCTTTCAGCATGCTTGGATCAATGGCAAGGCCTTTCATATCGCCTTTACCATTTAGAGTGACTTTGACCATGCCAGCGCCGCTCACACCTTCAATTTCAGTATTTGCTAATTCTTCTTGAATTTCAGCCACTTTGGTTTGGAGTTCCTTGGCTTTTTTCATGATGTCAAACATGTG
The DNA here is from genome assembly GCA_017640685.1 of Hyphomicrobiales bacterium. Classification (GTDB taxonomy): domain Bacteria; phylum Pseudomonadota; class Alphaproteobacteria; order Rhizobiales; family HXMU1428-3; genus HXMU1428-3. Next base: position 2,663 of record JAEPQF010000144.1, on the reverse strand, counting down.
CATCCTCCCGTTTTAACGGGCTCCTTTTAAATTTAAATAAAATTAATTATCGTCTTCTGATTTTATCGGTTTAATAGCTACAATTTCAGCACCTGGGAAATTTTCGATTACCCCTTGCACTGAAGGATGAGATTTTATTTGCTCTAATTCTTTTTGCTCTTTTACGCGCCTTTGGCTGCCGATGGTTTCTTCCCCTCGCTCATGAGAGAGGGCGACCATCCATCTTGTGCCTGTCCAACGAGAAAGCTTATTTGTGAGGTCTCCGGCTAAGCCATCGGTTGCACCATCGAGTAAATGTAGCTCAATGCTACCTGGCGCGAACCTAACTAGTTCTGCATATTCTTCCAATTGGAGTTTTAATTTTACATCTCTTTTTTCGCCAATAAGGTCCAGCACATCTGTAAAACTTTCTAGAACAGGCATTTGGTTGTTTTCAGCATGCGGTGCCGTGCTGACAGCTTGTACTGGTGTTGTTTCGAAATGCAGTTCTGGTCCGTTGACCGAGCGCGACATGGTATGAGCGCCTGCTCCTCCGTCATTTTGCGACGGGGCCATATTGGCCTCAGGGCCATTTGCGTTCTGGCCTCCATTTGCAGGAGCGCCATTACCAGCAACGGGCCCATCAGGTGCTTTCTTTAAAGCTGCGATTACATCACCTGGCGACGGTAGATCACTCATATAAAGCAAGCGCATGATGATCATTTCTGCAGCACTTATCTGATTGGGGCTTCTTCCTATTTCATCATAGCCTTTCAGCAAGGTTTGCCAGCCACGGCTTAAAATCGCCATGGACAATTTCCCTGCCATTTCAATGATTTGAGTTTTCGCAGCTTCTGGCAAATCGTCATTGCCAAATTGCTCACTGCCAGCCGCACCTTGACCACCGCTTAGGGCTTTGGTGCGTGTGATGATGTGAACGGCTTCTGCCATATCAGCGATGATTTGCTGCGGGTCACCCCCATTATCGTAAAATCTGCGAAATTCGTTTAATGCTTCGGGCGCTTTACCTTCAAACATAAAGCCTAATAGCCCCAAAATTTCAGACTGGTCTGCAAGGCCTAACATTGACCGTACATTATCAGCTGAAATAGAGCTTTTATCAGCTCTTGCAAATGCTTGATCGAGAAGTGAGAGACCATCACGAACCGAGCCTTCAGCCGCTCTTGCAATAAGGCTGATGGCATCTTCGTCAATTTTCACATCTTCTTTTACAGCTATGTTTGTAAAATGTTGTTCAAGGTCTCTGATATCAATACGGCGCAAATCAAAACGCTGGCATCGAGAGAGGACAGTCACAGGAACTTTACGAAGTTCTGTTGTTGCAAAAATGAATTTCACGTGTGCTGGGGGCTCTTCTAAAGTTTTTAGCAAGCCATTAAAGGCCGACTTAGAGAGCATGTGCACTTCATCGATGATGTATACTTTATAACGTGCAGAAACAGGCTTATATCTGGCCGCTTCAATAATTTCTCTAATATCATCAATGCCTGTATGTGATGCGGCGTCCATTTCCATCACATCAACATGGGTACCGGCCATAATGGCTGGGCAATGAGTACCCTCTTTTTCCATGTCAATGGTGGGAGAATTTATTGTCTCAGTTTCATAATTGAGGGCTCTGGCTAAAATCCTGGCTGTTGTTGTTTTACCAACCCCTCTCACACCGGAAAGCATGAACCCTTGAGCGATGCGATTGCTTTCAAATGCATTGCGCAGGGTTTGGACCATTGGCTCTTGGCCAATGAGGTCTGAGAAGTCAGCTGGGCGATATTTCCGGGCCAGGACTAGATATGGATCTTGAGCTGCATTTTGCTCTGTTTTTTTTGATTTAGCGGATGATTTTGCTTTTGATGGCTTTTTGTCTGATGTTTTATCTTTATTTTCCGCCATTTGATCCACCATTTTTGCACCAACACTGTTGCTTAACCATATAGCGTGGTCTGACTAAGATCAGCACTGTTTATTGCCGCTCTTCAACATTTTAAATCTAAAATGCCTTAAAATGCAAAATGTCTTAAGAAAACAATATGTGTTGGCTGTGTGAAACTTGCTCGCCGCAATCGAAATAATCATCAAAAATGAGGGCTGCAAACATCATAAGATTTTAAATAAGATTTAAAAGGAGGTTGGACGGCAACCCGATTCCGAATCGTTAGGGCTGCTTCCTTCCGGACCTGACCCGGTTGGCGAAGGACTCGTCCACCGCCAACCTCCCAGCGCATATTTTCTACATTCTTGATTTAAAATGCAAGCCTTTTTGAGCAAAATTTCAAAAATTAATATATCTGGTTGTTTTGGAAGCGATACTCGTGGGCTTTATAGGTGCCTAAAATCCGCACTTGAGATGAGAAAAAGCCAAGTTCTTCAAGGGCTAATTGCACATTTTTGGTGGCTGGGTGGCCTTCAATATCGGCGTAAAACATTGTTGCGTTAAACGTTCCTTCAAGCTGATAACTCTCTAGTTTTGTCATATTCACACTGTTTGTTGCAAAACCGCCGAGCGCTTTATAGAGGGCTGCTGGCACGTTTCGCACATTAAAAATGAAAGAAGTCATCACCGGGCCATCTTCAGGAAGAGCGTCATTCGGCTCTTTTGAGAGAATTAAAAATCTCGTGGTGTTATGCTCTGCATCTTCTATGTTGCTTTTAATGATTTCTAGATC
>JAEPQF010000143.1 GCA_017640685.1 Hyphomicrobiales bacterium | reverse complement strand
GGGGCAGGATGTTTTGGTGGTTCATGCGGTGGGCCGGGTGTTTATGCCTGAGATGATGGCTGGTAGGCCGATGACTTCCATGGCTTCTTACCAAGTTCATCAGAGGGAAGCAATTGGCGTTGGCAACGCCGAGCCATTTCCCCTGTTTTTACCGTTCGTAATGTCACAGCTCTCGCACCATTAATGACAAAGACAGCTGAGAGAACAACAACCCGTATAGAAACTCATCTCAAATCTCATCCAAACACGCCAACCGAGATGGTCAAAGAAATGCTATCAGCGACCTTTGATGTCATTTGCGAAGTTGCCTTGTCTGGCCGCGAACATTTTGACAGCGAACTCTATGTCGCAGCAGTTAGTCAATATTTCCTAACTGTAGGCCGCGCTTCACTGCTCGACTTTTTAGATACTCCCTATTGGGTCCCTCGTCCTGGGGAAATTAAAGGGCGCTTTGCCGTCAAAACCATGCACAAAATGGTCAAAGATGCCATCGAAGCGAGAAAAGCAATGATGACAAATCAAGAAGAAAAAGCAGATGATCTTCTGGATTATATGATGAAGGCAGTAGATACCGAAACGGGTAAAAAAATGAACCCCAAAGACCTTCTACATAACATGCAATTTTTTATCGTAGCTGGTCATGAAACAACGGCCCTCACTTTGGCATGGGGGCTATATTTACTCGCAAATGATCAAGAGGCACAAGAAAAGGCCCGCAATGAAGCAACAAATATTTTAGGAATGGGAGAAAATGCAAGAGCGGCAACTGCTGAAGATATCGCTAAAGCCCCCTACATTGAACAAGTCCTACAAGAGACCATGCGTCTATACCCTCCAGTTGGTTTTCTCGCAAGAAAAGCCAAAAAAGCAGATCAACTTTATGACCGAGAAATCAAACCAGGAGATACCGTTTTTATAAACATCTACTCTCTTCACCGCCATCAAGATCTTTGGGATAATCCAAATGAGTTTGAGCCAAATAATTTTGTAAAAGAAAAAGTTGAAGCACGAAACAAATTCCAGCACGTCCCTTTTGGCGCTGGCCCTCGCATTTGTGTTGGTGCATCTTTTGCCATGATGCAAGCTCAAATAATCCTCATGACAATATTATCTAAATTTAAATTCACACCAGAAAGCTTTGAGCCAACCCCCATCATGCAAATGACTATCAGGCCGGAACCAGGTGTATATTTAAAAACCACACCACTTTAAAACAAATCAATTAAGAGAGCCCAACCAATTGGTCATAGCCTCTATCCCATTGCGTTTAAGGAGCTCACCCGATTTTTTAGTATTTTCACGTATGCCTAACAAATCAATATGAGATGCCTGCGCCAACTCACAAGCATGGCCAATCAACCAATGCTCAATTTTCAAAGGGTCAAGTTCAGGGTGAGATTGAAAACCAAGAATATGATCACCGATGGCATAAATCTGATTTTCATAAAGCTGAGATGAGCCTAGCAAAGTGGCACCTTTTGGTAAATCAAACGTATCCCCATGCCAATGAAACATCGGTGCACCACCATTCGTCAAAGGCGCTAAAGGCCCACTCAAACCCTCTTCTGTTAATGAGATTGGCGCCCATCCGATTTCCTTGCCATTAGTGCCTGCATAAACTTCAGCTCCAGCAGCCGACGCAATAATTTGCGCACCTAAACAAATACCTACAGTTGGCAACTCTTTTTCAATCCGCTCCTTTGCTAACGCAATCTCTTCTTTTATATAAGGATAAAGATGATCTTCATAAACACCACAGGGCCCTCCCAAAATAAAGAGTAAATCCGCCTCTTTAGCACCAGAAAGACTTTCAACCGGCGCATCAATATATTGAATTTCATAACCGGCCTCTAAAATAGGGGCTGCAAAAATCCCCAAATCTTCAAATTGCAAATGGCGAATGGCCACACACGATTTATTTTTCTCTATCATGAATATCCCGTTATTGAATGCGTGAAATTAAAAAACATGTTCCTGGCAAATTTTATCAATATCCGATTTAGACAAAGCCTCACCAGTCAAACCACATTTAAATTTATGACCAGTCAAGCTTTGATTAAATCGGCAAGTTTTACATTGCCCAAACCCTTGTGATGAATTCTGAGTTTGCCAGTCAGACAAAAGTGCTTTCAAAACCGTGACCCGCTTTTCATCGTCCGGTAAATCAGGAAGCAAGTGCACCTCCATCCGTTTTAAACAAACTTTCCCTGCATCAGATAAATGCAACCGAATGACACGGCCATCTTTCTCACAAGCTTTTCGTTCAATATGCCCCGCCTCTTCTATGAGTTTTAAACTTTGAGAAATACTACCCTTCGTTTGCCCAAGATAATCACAAAGAGACTGAGCGGTATTCGAATATTTATTAGCAATCGATAGAAATCGTAAAATTTCCAAATGAACCAACTGAATGCCTTCAGCTGTCGCAGCCACTCTCATTTGTTTCCGATGAAGCGATGAAAGTCGCTCCAACCAAATATTAATATCTTTTATCATGAGACAAGTAGTATCGCATCTAAACTATATTGACAAGGCGCTTCTTTCTGTTATACGCCTAATAATAGTTTAGCTTCGAAACCATTAATTTTAAATCAGAGGAGGTAGCGAATGAAGATCGATGTCTATGACACATACGCACATTCAAAAAATGGCCATGTCATTCATTTCGATGTTTTCGTGAAAGAAGGAACGGACCCTAAAATCGCGTTTGCATATGCACAAAAATTTCTAATTGGTATTGGAGAAGAGGAAACTTCTCTTAAACAATCTCATTGCAACTTTTGTCACACAGAACAAGCCAATCCCAAAGTTCTGAAAACAGTTGAAGAAATCGGATACGCCATCCTTGAAATGGAAGGTTGTCCAAATTCCGTAATTTAAAAACTCCCCAGATCATCACAATAAAACAATCAAAGGAACAATCATGAAACTCAAAAACAAATTATTAAAATTATCAGCCTCTCTTTTCATAATAGGCGCTCTAATTTCACCAACATCAGCTCATGAAATTCATGGCAAAAAAGGCAATGCCAAAATGGCTGATTTTGACATCGTTCACGCTAAAATCACTGCTAGTGACAATTGGCTCACATTTCACATGCATGTAAGCGGCAAGGCAGGAAAAACAGTGCCAACATCAACTGGCAAACTAGAGGGTAGCAAAGTTTTTTCTTATGTTTGGCCAACAAAAATTAACAGCGCTGCAGTTGGTTTTGAAAAAGATCAAGGCATCTTAGCCATGGCAATCACCTCTCATCCAGATTTTGACGACACTCCTCTTTTTGATGAAAATGGAGATGGAAATCTTGGAAATGACGGCAACGTTTGGCATTCCCATTGGGTTGTATTGGTCCCTGATGACAAATGCGGCAAAGGCAATCTAAAAGTGAAAGATATACCTGCCGGTAGTAAACCCAAAATGCCAATCACGTGGCCAGGCCTTCCAATTCTAATTGACAGCCCTGGCTACTCACCAATCATCAACAATAAAACTGTTGAAGTCCGTGTGCCTTTCAAAAATGCTAAAGACTTAAAAGGCATTGCATTTGATGGTGTAACATCAGGCCTTCGCGTTAATGAAAGCGCTCATGCCCCGCTTTTATGTGTAGTGAACGTTTTTGACGTCGCCTCAGGTGATCTGTCACTCCCAGGAAAAGTCAAATAAACCTCAACAAAAGGTAAAATGAAGGCACTTTTTAAGGTGCCTTCATCTCTCCTTAAAATAAAAACCCAAGGCCAAGATGAAAGCACGAAAGCAATGACACAAAAATTAATTGAAGCACCAGAACTTGAAGTTCAGAAATGGCTTAATACAAAAGAAGATTTGAGCCTTAAAAAGTTACGCGGAAAAGTCATTGCTATTTATGCATTTCAAATGCTGTGTCCTGGCTGTGTCGAGCACTCAATTCCCCAAGCTAGAAATGTATTTGCATCTTTTAACCCAGATGATCTTATTGTGATTGGTTTACATACAGTTTTTGAACACCATCAAGCCATGGCAGAAACCGCACTCAAAGCCTTTATTCACGAATATAAAATTAAATTCCCCGTCGCCATTGATACCCCATCGGAGAAAGATTATGACCCCATCCCAAAAACAATGCGCACATATAATATGGCTGGAACGCCCTCTTTAATCCTAATTGATCGCCTTGGGTTTTTAAGAAAATACAAAATGGGACATGAGCACGATTTAAAATTAGGCGCCGAATTAATGGCCTTGATGAAAGAAAAAACTCCGATGGCTAAAATACCGGAAGAGATAAAGGGAACAGCCCAAACGTGTAAAATATAATCAATCAAAAAAAATAACATCTCATCATATCACCGTGAACCCACCTCCCGAGAAAAAATAAAATCTGCTACAGGCTTGTTAAAAGCAATCTTATTCACCTAACCAATTTCTCAAAGGACTTAAAGTGCGAGATCAAAACGTAAAGTTAGCACCCAAATTTTTCAAAATTCTAATCACACTCCTAACATTTATCTCATTCACGTCCATAGCCAATGCTGGAAACATCAAATTAACCAGCAATCAACAAGCCTATCTACAAAAAGGGGGATTACTCTCAGCTGTTACACCAGATCCAAACGGTGCTGCCGGAATGGTCCAAGCAGTCATTGACATTCCAGTTCCCCCCTCTGTCCTTTGGCAAACAATGTTAGATTGCAAAGGAACGAATAAATTCATTAAAGGATTGAAAAAATGCGCTATTTTAGCTCGCGATCCGAAAGGCAAATGGGATATCCGCGAACATGTCGTAAGCTGGCTTGCTTTAATGCCAACAACCCGTTCAGAATTTCGCTCTGTCTATTCAAAACATAAATCGATTAAATTTAGCCGCACTGGAGGAGATTTAAAAACCTTAGAAGGTGAGTGGAATTTAGAACCAATAAACAAGGGAAAAACAACACGCCTCACTTACATGGCACGAGTTGACCCAGGCACTTTCCTCCCCCCTTCAATGATCAGAGCCGCCGTTGAAGCCGATTTACCAAAAACACTCAAAGCCTTGAGAGATGAAGCAATACGTAGAGAAAACGCTAAATAACAATCACAATCAATCATCCACAACACCGAAGATCTGATGATAAATCGCAGCGCTTATATGAAGAGCCAATAATGGGTAAACTAAGAAGGAAACCCAGCGATGAAGATCAATGGCAACCTGAGATAAAAATGCATTCTTTGTGAAAGAACCACCTATCTCAAAATTAAAATAAATAATAATCCCACCAACAGCAAAGAGAATAAAAAGACCAATCAGACATTCAAATATAAGAACAAAATAAATCAACCGATGAATAATGAACGCTAGTTTTTTTTGCCATGAGTGTAGGTTGTAAGAATGAAGAGGGTTAAGGTTCACCCCCCTCCATATCAAACGTAAAATCATCAAAAGCAGAAAAAGCACCCCAAGTGAAGTATGTTGATTAACCAAGTCAGAGCGCTCACCCCCTTGATCTAAATTTTCAAATTGCCCTGAAAGATAAATCAGAGCAACCAACATAATTACACTAGACCAATGCAAGATACGAGCGATGGCCCCATAATGATATTTACTATTCTTCAATTGAATGTTCATGCTTTAGGCTCAGTCTTAATTGTTAAGCCTGCCTCAAAGAGTATCGTAAAAACTTAATCGCCCCCATAACATAACCAAATGTCGTCAAAACAAATGAGAGAACAACAAGCAACATAACAAACGGCACTAAATCATTCCCCATAATGGCAGCCACCAAAAATAAACCAGGGTTAGTAATCGAGCCAATTGCCATAGGCCATTGAACATATTTTGGTAAATTAATTTTCGAGGCATAAAAGCCAAGCAACAACATCGTCATCATTAAAAAATCCAAATGAGATGACAATAAATTCTCCGGATGTTGAAAAAGCGCGACCATAAATGGGATTTTGAGCAATTTTGTAAAGACCAAACACCAGGCCAAAATCAATCCAATTATTAAAGTCACACATGCTGTTCGCAGCAACAAAACATTTCCTTTGTGATGATCCTTAGACATAAAACCTCCCTCTTAATAGGTCCAATGTTCGGACTAAGCCTTGATACATCGTCCTATTCATTATTTTTTAGAAACAACTTATCCTTTCTATATACTGAATAACTCGTGCTTCCATTTGCACGAGAGGGAATAATCTCTTGCCTGAAACGGCACTTAGATAACCAATTTTAAGTTAGATGAAATTATTTGAGGCAACAGATAAAAGGATTAACAGGCATGCAAATTTGCTTCAGCACAGATGATGTGCACCCGAGCGACCGTATTTCCTATATTAGAGATGTCGCCTGCAAAACTTATGTCGAGTTAGATTGCTTATCTGAGAAAAAACACAATTTCACTTCAAAAATTTATGCCGGAGAAATTGCAAATCTCGGTTTATCCGAAGTCATAACAGATCAATGCGAAGTGATAAGAACCAAAGAATTCATTAAAGGCTCAAAAGCAAATGAGATTATTCTAAGTCTGCAACTCAATGGTACAACACAAATCTTGCAAGACAATCGCGAAACCACCCTTACACCAGGCAACTTTGCAATTTATGACACTGAGCGCTGTTATCACTTAAAGCTAGGAGAGAATAACAGACAACTCGTAATAAAAATGCCCAGAGATCATCTTAAAGTTCACCTTGGTGAAATCTCTCATTACACCTCAAAAGCGATGTGCTTTAAAAATCCTTTGAGCAAATTAGCCATCGGCTTCATTCAAACCCTCCCAGACATTGCAGATAATTTAAATAAGGAAAAAGCTGAAACCATCTCAAAGCAAGCGGTCGATCTTATCTCACACGCTTTCATACATGAATGTCAAAACAACAGCGCCTTACTACAAAAATCCCGTTTCACAACATTAATGAGATTAAAATCAATCATTGAAGAGAACATAAGCAATCATGACTTCAAACCGGCTGACGCAGCCAAACTGGTTGGCATTAGTGTGAGATATGCAAATGAATTACTAAATTCTGAAAACACATCATTAGAAAAATACATCTATGCCCAGCGCTTAGAACGCTGCCGGTTAAATTTAGCAGACCCAAAACTAAAAATGCAAAGCATAGCAGAAATCGCTCATTCAAATGGCTTCACAAGCGCTTCTCATTTTTCAAGGCGTTTCAAAGAAACGCACAATATCAGCCCAATTGAGTATCGCAGGTCAAAAATATAGCCTTCAAGACATTGTTATCCATTTCAAAAGATTTCTTTTGAAAGAAAAGCCAAGCCGTCTTATACTTTATTTTAATTCTAATATTAAGTGATTTCAGCAGGTCAGAGGTTTAATGGCTATTTTTCAAAAAAATATCATGAAAGTCTTAATGGCTTTTCTTGTGTTTTTTTCAGCCCTTGCCCCTGTTTATGGGGCAACAATCACACCTGCCCTTAAATCGCTAACATTTACTTCAAAAACAGATTTAAGCTCTTCTCATTCCAGCTCTTCAAACATGGCCATGCCATGCCACAAAGGCGAAATGCAAGAGAAGGAAAACAATTCTTATCAAGCAAATAAACAATCAGCTTGTTTCAAACATTGCCTGCAACATCTAAACGAACCGTGTCTTTCAACAACAAAACAAGAATTACAAAAGCTAGACAATAAACAATCAAAAGCTGATTATTTCATTAAAGAAATAAGCCAAATTGCTTCAACTTCTTTAATACCCC
>JAEPQF010000142.1 GCA_017640685.1 Hyphomicrobiales bacterium | reverse complement strand
CTTGCACCGAAATCATTGACACAAAAGATAAATTTAACTACTATAGGTATAATATAAATACCTATATTTATTATAATATGAAAGCTGAAAAATGGGTGCAAACACCAAGACAATAAAAATCACGGATGCCAATCGGAATTTTTCTGCACTGATACAAGAAGTTGAGCGCGAAGGGGTAACCTTTCGTCTTTTTCGCCGCGATACCCCTGTTGCCGTGCTCATGCCCGAAGGCAAGGATGTCAAGTCTGATAAGGCGCGCAAGGCGGCGATTACCGAAATGAAACGTGTGATGAAAGAGGGCATTGATTTTGGCGGCAAGCGCTTTAGCCGGGATGAGATGCATGATCGCACCTAAGCGTTTTACACTGGATACTAACATTCTTGTTTACAGCGTGGACAGCCGCACGACCGGCAAACACAAACATGCATCATCTATTGTAACTGACGCCGCCGAACGGGATTGTCTTTTAACCGTGCAAACTCTTGGTGAGTTCACCAATGTGGCGCAGCGCAAAGACGTGGCTGCCATCGATAAAGCCATTGCGCTGACACGGGCTTGGCAACAGGTGTTTCCAGTGGTGGCCGCCAATCAGGAGACATTTAATGACGCTGTCGAATATGTGCGTGACCACCAAATTTCTTTTTGGGACGCGATGCTTTGGGTGACGGCAAAGCAAGCCGGATGTGCCTATGTGTTATCTGAGGATATGCAGCATGGCCGCAGACTGGGCGGTGTGGAGGTTATCAACCCATTTATCAAGGATGCCAAGCCAACGCTTGAACTTTTATTTGGGTAAATACCTTAGGGTCTATTGGTTTAGACGTGATCTGACAGCATTTGTTCGTTTTTGCCTTCCTCCCCTCTTATTATTTTTCCGCCTGCACCTGTTTTTTCAGCTCTTCAATGCGTTCTTTGCAAGCTGTTTCGACAAGCTGGTGCAAATGTTCTACCCGCGCTATCAGCCATACAAGCGTTTCCTTGTCGATTTTATAATGCTTGGAATAACGCGCTTTCACATACGCATCGACCAGTTTGTTAAATGGTTTTTTATCGGCTTTAGTTTCCCGCGGCCAGGCATCGATCAGGCGCTTGTCTCTATCTTCAGAAAGAGAGCGCAGAGCGTTCAAGTTATGGGTGGCTGGGCTGTAATTGGTGAGAGTTAGGAGAAAGGCGTTGTAGATGCGCTCGGTTGATTGATGCAGTAGAAAGGCTGCATCTTTAAGCTTGTCTTTTTCCATAGCATAACGACTGAGCATCAAAGCTGAATCAGCACTTTCAATCCATTCCTCCGCATATTCTTCTGCTAAGTCCAAGGCGTCTTGAACGGATAAGGGCTGTGGTTCTTTCAGACGACAGTTCGGCGTTTCATGGAGAACGATGCCCTGCTTGCGGATATCCACATAGAAATACCGGCCAAGGGAAAGCTCCTGATTGATTTGATCCAGCGTGTGAACAATGAAGGTTACAGGGGTTTTAATTTGGCTATCCCGAAACAAGCGTTCCCATAAAGGTCCCCAAAGCTCATAATAGTCTGTGAGTTTCTCATGGCTGACGATGATCAGCAGATCATAATCGCTTTGATAGCCTTTGCCGCTATGACGTTCATCGACCCAATCGCCCCGCGCATAAGAGCCAAACAAAATCACCCCGCGAATCTGGCCTTGGCGTTTCCAATCGGAAAGGCTGGTGACAAATGCGTTTTCAAATTCCTCAAATAGAATGTCGAGAATGCGTTTTAATTCCCGTTGCTTTGCCTCCGGCAGATGGTCCAAATCAGTTTTCATTATCATATTATTTTTTGCTGCTTTTATTTTTTTGTAAGCCCGAGTGCGCACCATATCGTCTGCATCTTGAGGACGCAAATCATGCCGTATTGAGCGCCCTTCCGCGCCATATCCACCATGTCGCGCAAATGTAGAAGAGCCACATTTTGAGCTGATTCAGCTCATTTTAGAAGAATTTTGGTTGCAGGTCACCCAAATACAGAAATTGCATCAAGTCTTTTTAAATATAAGAAATGCGCCTATCAATTTTTACTTGCAAGTGGTGTTAAATCTCTTATTTTTAATTGAGTATAAAAATTCGCACATTGAGGTGATGCAATCTCAAAGCGAATGAGTTTCATGATCTGCATATATTTTTTTGGTTTTAGATCATGGCATCACTTAATGGGAGATAGGGTGCTGAATGATGACCAAGTGAGCCATTTCAATCATTTATTTGCTTGCGAAAATTTTCAATAACCCTATCTTTGTTTGACAACATAGCGCCCTCATTTATGGCGCAAAGGGGCTTAGTAACCCCTCGCTTCCATCGACGGTCTTTGATTAAGGCCGGGTGGCCGCCGTGCATGTCCAGGGCCTCCGGGCCTAAAGACGGCGGCGCTCGTGGAAGCGCGAGTTACTAACATCCGGCTGCAGCGTCGAAACGGCCCCACTTAATAAGGATAGTTGGGGCAATGGATACGCGTCAAAAAAGTACACATACCGAAATTAAAACAGCGAAGAGAGAACAGACAAAAGAGCGCGAGAAACATTACGATCGTCATATAGGTCATCGCATCTTGGTGGCGCGCAGTATAGCCGGTCTTACTCAAAAAGCGTTGGCCAATAAGCTGGGGCTCACCTTTCAACAAATTCAAAAATATGAACGCGCGACAAACCGAGTTTCTGTTAGCCGTTTGATAAGTATTGCCAACGCCTGCGGTCTTGATTTAGAGTTTTTCCTGATGGCTTTTTATGACGAAAATAACAGGCCGATAAAGCCGCAACCCCAATTAAGCTCAAAAACTCTATCTCTTGCAACCACCATTGAAAACCTCCCATCACCGCTTATGCGGAAAAACATCACAAACCTAATTAATGCGATACATCAACATTCTGTCACCACAACTTGCGATGCTGATGAGGTGGGATGAGGCTGCAGATGGAAGGGAACGTCAAACTTTAGCTTCTTGTTTTCTCATCACTCTTAATAAATCCATAAAGAAAATGAACAAACGCAGAAAACTGATAGAGCAAAGATAGGAAAACCACCCATATATGCTATTATATCAGGCAGAAGAATATCGGCCTAACCTATGAACAAAAAAACAACTCATACACCAACTGATGACGTTTTGATAATGGACTTTGCGCCAACAGCCGATACTGTGACACCTGAAGATCGGGCGCTATTTCAGGTGTATCTTTGCATTTTGGACAGAGTGGAGGATGGTGACCTTTGGCAAACCATTGCTCGTGAAGTGCTCCTAGCAGATCCTATTGCTAACCCTGAACAAGCAAAACGTCGTTATGATTCCTATTTAGCCCGCGCCCGCTGGATGACCAAAGAGGGGGCGCAGCAAATCGGCTCCGGTGATCCGGCAACCGATTTTCGAAATTGGGTGAGAAGCCTTCTCAAACACGCCATCGACCAAGGCCAGATCGTTAAGCCGGACGTGCCTAATTTTGATGAATGGGCACATGAAAAGATAGATCAATTAATCACCAGAGAAATATTGGTTCCTGACCCAAATTTATCTCAGGAGGGCTGTCAAGAAATCTTAAAGCGGCATTTCACGAATTAGCCCAGGTTTTAGCCATTCCGGAAAATTTATGTCGGCGGATATATTTCTGCCGGGTGTCGGTCACATATGTCCAAAATTTTTGCCCAAAAATGGCCGGGACTTAACTAGCGCGTGTCGCATTTTATTGGATTCGAAGTCACGCTCTAGTTGTGATCTTTCATTAGGTTGTTCATTCGATTTCGCTTATGGAGATTGGAGTTACCACACTTCAAGTTCCAAGGAGGATATCGAATGAACATTCATAGAAATGCCAGATTAACCCCGTTACGTCGAGCAGAAATGGCAAGGGCAGTTATTTCAGGTGACTTATCCCGCAGCAAGGCCAGCGTTCATTACGGCGTTTCGGTGCGCACGGTTGATAAATGGATCTCAAGATACAGGCAGGAAGGCAGCAACGGTATGGCCGACCGCTCCTCGCGTCCTCATGTCAGTCCACGAAGTACAGCGCAGCCGATCGAGCGAGCCATCACCCAGCTAAGGCGAGAACGACTGTGCGGCGCGCATATTGCTAAGCGATTGAGTGTGTCACCTGCCACTGTCAGCCGCGTTCTCAAGCGTAATGGCTTGTCACGCATCTGTGACCTTGAGCCCAAACAACCCGAACGGCGTTATGAATATGATGAGCCAGGCGGCATGATCCATCTCGATATTAAGAAACTTGGGCGCTTTGAGCGTCCGGGACACAAGGTAACCGGTGACAGAAGCGGTCAATCAAGAGCGCGAAGCGGGAAGAAAAAGGGGTGTGGCTGGGACTATGTTCATGTGTGTATTGATGATCATTCCCGTATCGCCTTTACGCAGATCTATGAAGATGAAAAGGCTATCAGTGCTGTTGCTCATCTAAAGGCGGCGGTTCAGTATTATGCCAAGTTTGGCATCACGATCAAACGTGTTATGACCGACAATGGAAGCTGTTATAAATCCCATGCTTTCAAAGCTGTGTGTAAACAGCTGGGCATTAAGCACATTCGCACCAAACCTTACACGCCAAGAACCAATGGCAAGGCTGAACGCTTTATCAAAACGGCAATTACCGAATGGGCATATGCACGAAAATACAACACTTCAGAAGAACGACGAAAAGCCCTCCCAACTTGGACACATAATTACAATTGGCACAGGCCACATTCAGCGATAAATTACAAAACTCCAATCTCAAAGGCAATCAAGTCAAGGAACAACCTGTTGAGGTTACACAGCTAGTCCTTTGTTTAAGCGTGTCTTTTTTAGTGGCGCTTCAAGTTGCCCACCAGCAACCACGCTATGCACAAAACCGGTACCCACTTTTGTGCGACACGCTCTTGGGTCTGCGGGGGTTTATCTATCACTTGCATAGTACTCCATACACACGCAAATTTTTCAATGATGAAAAATGCGCGTGGTTTTGCGAGGTTTGTTTGTCAGCTATCTATACAACTTCGGGCCTAAAAACTTATGCAACATGACTGGTGCTATGTGCCAATAGTTCGCTTTTGTATGATCACCACATTTTAGATTTTCGCCCGATTTGAGCCCAAACTGACCGTTCTTGATTGAGCGAGCACTATTTTTTTGGGTTAGCTGCATTAATGTGGGTGGTGAGACTAATAGGTGACAATATACCCCTTGTGATTTCTCTCAGTGGTATTCACGACAAGCGAATATCTTTGAATGAGATACCTTGGTCAGATTTGGTGGAGATTGCCGACTTTGGACAGAGAGGAACTTCGTTGATTAAATTGCGTTTGTCGTCCGACGGAAAAAATCGCTTGAAATTGAATCTGTATCAGAAAATTATTAGCAATTATGTTGAGGCGCACAATCCATACTATTTGTGGGAAGCAAAGAAGACTAGCTGACTGTTTTTGTCCGCACATTTGCCGTTCAACATGAAAACAGGCTGAAAATCCGACCAAGGTCAGCTCAGAGCCCTTCTTGATGTTTTTCCGTGTTGCAGCGAACGGCAACTTGGAGACTTGAACTCATTGTGGACCTTGACGAAGAAACGCTTTCCGGCTATACAAGCCAAAGGTTGTAGACGCCTGCCTTCCGCTGACAGTTGTCTTGGTTAAGTTCTACGAATTGATATCTCTATCGATCTCTTTCCGCATATCGCGCGGATGGCAATGCGGACCCCATCTCAAACGGCGCGATCGGGCTAGAGAGATTGGGATATGGCTGATACTCCTACAAATAGCTTCACCGACGGGCCGCTTGCCACCATCTATCTACGGACCGCATTGCCGATCATTTTCGTGATGGGAATGAACGGATTGTTATCCGTCGCAGATGCGTTGTTTCTTGGCATTTATGTTGGCCCGGATGCACTGGCGGCTGTAACGTTGATGTTCCCAATCTATATGTTGATTGTGGCACTCTCCACGCTTGTGGCGAATGGTATGTCGAGCATTTTGGCGCGATCACTTGGCGCAGTTGATATAGATCAAGCGCGCGCAACATTTGCGGGTGCGCATGGGTTGGCCGTCGGGTTGGGTATTCTTCTGATCGTGTTGTTTATCTTATTTGGGCGGTCAATCGCGTTGCTTGCTGCCGGTGGGAAGGAGACGTTAGCACAGATGGGGTTAGTTTACCTGTCCATTACTGTGCTCTTTTCACCTCTTCTGTTTGTGCTGTCGGTCAACTCAGATGCACTGCGAAATGAAGGGCGTGTTGGATTCATGACCGTGATGAGCCTGCTGGTGTCGATCTCAAACATCGGGTTCAATTTCGTTTTGATCGTGCTGTTGAACATGGGTGTGGCTGGGTCGGCCTACGGCACTGCGGTGGCACAAGCGCTCGCCCTTGCAATCATTTTGACATTCCGTTTCTTCGGAGAAACGCCATTGCGTCCAGCGACCTTGTTGTCGCACTCGCTATGTGCGAAATGGGGGCGAATTCTCGCATTGGGTGCGCCGCAAAGCCTGAATTTCATCGGGCTGGCGCTTGGATCTGCAGCGATTATCACGGCGCTACAATGGGTTGGACGACCGGGCTACGCGGACACCATTACCTCATATGGTATCATCACACGTGTCATTACCTTTGCATTCTTGCCTCTGCTTGGATTGTCATTTGCAATGCAGACGATCACCGGGAACAACTACGGGGCTGCCCTTCGGCACCGGTCGGATACAAGCCTGCGGACAGCGCTTTGGGCAGCCTTGCTTTATTGCATCGCGATACAGGTTGTAGTAATGAGTGCTCCCGGCCGAATAGCCAGTGCATTTGTCGATGACGCTGCCGTCATCGCAGAGGTCACTCGGATCTTGCCAATCATGACCTGCGTTTTTTTTCTGATGGGGCCACTGATGATGATCGCAACCTATTTCCAAGCGATTGGGTCAGCGGGCAAAGCTGCGCTTTTGGGGCTGACAAAGCCTTATGCCTTGGCAATTCCACTGACCTTTTTGTTGCCTGTCTGGTTTGGCGAGGTCGGCATCTGGTATGCAGGTCCAGTTGCCGAAGTGTTGATGCTGGCCCTGACGGCATTTGTGCTATGGCGTACGTCAAAAGCCACAGAACTGAGATGGGGCATTTTCCACACCGAAGAAGGAGCAGCGCAATGAGCACGCAACTGCCGTCAGTGACGCAAGCCAAAGATCAGGCCAAACGGTTGCGCACCAAAATGCTTGAGGATGGCAGCAAAATCGGCCATGCGCAGTCTCTGGAGCTTGTCGCGCATCGACACGGGTTCAGAGATTGGAATTCCATGCGCGCTACCATTGGCAATGGTTCACCAAAAGGATGGGCCGTCGGAGACCGTGTAACCGGTACCTATTTATCCCAGACCTTTTCTGCACACGTGATTTCCGTTTCGAACATCAAACCTGAGTGGTTCAAATTGGTTCTTCAACTTGAACAGGCAGTCGATGTTGTCACTTCAAACAGCTTCTCGAACTACCGCCAGCGCATTCATGGCGTAGTTGGCCCGAAAGGGTATTCAGTAGAGCGAACAAGTAATGGTGAACCTCATCTGCAAATCGACCTAAGGTGACGGCATGCAAATAATACATATAGTCGAAGGCCCCGTTGGTGCAGGGAAAACAACCTACGCAATAGAGCTTGGACGTAAAGTTGGAACACCACCGCTCGTCCTGGACAAGTGGATGGTGAACATGTTTCTGGCAGACCGCCCAGAAGATGAATTTTGGGATTGGTATGCAGAACGCAAAGCTCGGTGTATTCATCAGATCATAGAGCTCGCTCGTGGTCTCGTCGACAGCGAAAATGATGCTATTGTTGAGCTTGGCCTTATCAAAGTTGAGGATCGACTGAAGCTGTATGCTGACCTTGAAGCAGAGGATCAAACCTATATAGTTCATGTGT
>JAEPQF010000141.1 GCA_017640685.1 Hyphomicrobiales bacterium | reverse complement strand
CTGATAGCTTGGATAATCCTTCAAAAGTTTCAGCCGAATAATTATCAATTCGTGACTGAAAACTCGATCAAGGGGGGACCTATTCTTGCCCTTGGTCGAGCCTCAATAAATTGCATAAACAATTATGCAACACATTGAGGATAATATGACACTTATGGTGATTTTACATACCAATAAAGTGGGCTATGACGGTTTGATGTAATAGTTATATTGTAACAAATTTATTCGAATCATGTTTCTAATTTTAACCATTTGGGGGAATTCAAATGTCTTATAGACAAACTATGGTTAGACAATCCAAAGCATGGGGACATGCAACAGTTGGGCTATGCGCACTTGCTGGTCTTTCTATGATGGCTTTGCCTAGCTCATCAGCCCTTGCAGCCGATCTTGGCGGTGATTGCTGTGCTGACCTTGAAGAGCGCGTTGCAACATTAGAAGCGACAACTGCTCGTAAAGGTAACCGTAAGGTATCTCTTACCGTTTCTGGTTGGATGAACCAAGCTTTACTTATCTGGGATGACGGTGACGAAAGCGATGCTTACGTAACAAGTAATGGCAACGACTTGGCTGCTATTAACTTTGCTGGTGAAGCTAAAATCCGTCCAGGCTGGAAAGCTGGTTATGAGATCGAACTTGAAATCGTAACTGCTAGCTCTGACGGTGTTGACCAAACAAATGATGATGGTGAAAATGCTATTGAAATAGCTCAATCAGCTATTTTCATTGAAAGCGAACGCTATGGTACTGTGACATGGGGCTTTGCTGATCAAGCTTCTGATGGTGCTCCTGAAATGGACCTTTCTGGTGCTGAAAATGTTGCTTACTCAGCTGTTGCAGATGTTGCTGGCGGTTTCCAACTACGTTTTGCTAATGGCGCACTTTCTGGTAGTGACATCACTATCGGTGCTCTATATGACAACTTCAATGGCGACACATTCAATATCATCCGCTATGAAACTCCAGAAATTGCTGGCTTTGTGCTTTCAGCATCTTGGGGTGAAGATGACATGTGGGATGTTGCTTTAACTTTTGAAAAAGAGTTAGGCGAATTTGAAGTTGCTGCTGGCATTGCTTACAGACAAAACCAAGACAATGATGGTGCTGATGAACTAGACCAAGATACAATCAATGGCTCTATTTCTGTTCTTCATAACCCAACAGGTTTGAACTTCACATTTGCTGCTGGTCAACGTGAATTTAACGATGAGCCTGGCCGTGATGACGCTACTTTCTACTACTTTAAAGGTGGTATTCTTAGACAGTTTAACTCACTTGGTAAAACTGCTATCTACGGTGAATATGGTCAATTTGACGATGTACTTGTAGGTGATGTAAGCGGTGTTATGGGTGTTGACGCTGTTTCTGGTAGTGAAGCTAAAGTTTATGGCTTTGGTATTGTTCAACATATCGATGCTGCTGAAATGCAAGTTTATGCTGGCTTCCGCCATTATGAAGTTGACTTAGACTTCACAAACGGTGGTGCTGCAGTAGCAGGCCCAGGCATTGAAGACTTCACAACTGTTATGGTTGGTGGACGTATTGATTTCTAAATCAATATTGTCTTACTCAAGACATATGTAGGAACGTTTTTCTAATGGGTTTTATAACCTTGTTAAAAAAATTAAATGTTTCAATTATGGTGGCTTTCGCAAGTTTTGCGGGAGCCACTATTTTTATCTGCTCTCACTTTTTGATACATGGTGAAGAGTTTCTCACTCAAAAAGCTATTGCTGCCAATCAGGCAAAAACTGAAGTCGTTCCTGCTCAATTTGAGGCTGGTGAACACCTTCCAGGTGGCAAAGCAACATCTCGAAAAAGCTACAAGAATAAGAATGCGTTTTCTCACTCATCAGGAAATATGAGTTTTGAGAGAGAACTATTGTTTAAAGTTGGCAATGGGCTATTTAGAAAATTATGGGTTTCTTCTCCCTCTTCAACCAAATCATCTGATGGTTTGGGCCCATTATTTAATGCTCGTTCTTGTCAAAGGTGCCATTTAAAAGATGGTCGTGGACATACTCCGGAAGCCAATTGGCCCGAAGATACCCAAGTCTCTATGTTTTTGCGTCTTTCAATTCCGCCGAAAACTGAAGCGCAAAAGAAACTAATTGAGAGTGGGCAGGCTCTTGTTATTCCTGAGCCTACCTATGGTGGGCAATTTCAAGATTTATCCATTCAAGGCCACCATGGTGAGGGACACATGAATATTCGCTATGAATATTTCAATGTGACCTTAGCGGATGGTGAAATTGTTCAACTTCGACGCCCACATTATACAGCAACAGATTTAAAATATGGACCAATGCAAAAGGATGTGATGATCTCACCGCGGATAACTCCACATATGATTGGTCTTGGCTTATTAGACGCTATTCCAGCTCAAGATATTTTAAATCATCAGGACATCGACGATAAAGATGGTGACGGCATTTCAGGCAAAGCCAATATGGTTTGGTCTCCTTTAAAGCAAAAAATTATGCTTGGTCGTTTTGGTTGGAAAGCTGGCTCTGCTTCAGTGAAAGAGCAATCAGCTGGTGCTTTTTCAGGTGATCTTGGCTTATCAACTTCTCTTCACAAATCTGCTGCTGGTGATTGCACATCGAAGCAGGTTTTTTGCCTTAACGCACCGCACGGAATTGATAAAAGGTCTGGTGTTGAAATTACTGATGAGATGCTTGATTTGGTGACTTTTTACTCATCAAATCTTGCTGTTCCCAGGCGGAGAAATCCTAAAAGTGAAACTGTTTTAAAGGGTAAGACCCTATTTCACTCAATAGGCTGTGCGTCTTGTCATCGCCCGAAATTCAAGACCGGGTCGCTTCCTAAAAACAAGCATCTTTCGGGACAAGTGATTTGGCCTTACACAGATATGCTCTTGCATAATATGGGCGAAGGTCTTGCTGATCACCGACCTGAAGGCAAAGCCGATGGATTTGAGTGGCGCACTGCTCCACTTTGGGGCGTTGGTTTGACTAAAACGGTTAGTGGCCATGAAAATTTATTGCATGATGGCAGGGCGCGTTCTGTTCTAGAAGCTATTCTTTGGCATGGAGGTGAAGCTCAAAAAGCTCGTGATACCTTTACAAAACTAAGCAAAGAAGAACGCCAATGGTTAATTGAATTTGTTCGATCGTTATAGTTTCTTTACATTACTGTAATTCACTTTCACTCAATGAAGAATGAGGCACCTTGTGCTTAAGATTAGTTTTAAAGATTTATATTTCTTTTTATTTATTTTTATTTTCGGCCTTTTGGTTGTGTCTTCGCCAATAAGTGCAGCAACAGAAGCAAACACACCCATTTCCAAATCTTTTAAAGAACTTACTAATAATGAGATTTTGGAAAAAATGGCTACCAATCTTTATAAGCTCCATATCATTCCAGGTTATAAATCTCTTTATGAAAGCAGCCAAGTTTTGCATTCCAGTATGGTTGGATTTTGTTCTGATCAAAATGTAAAAAACTACTCTGCAGTGAAAGATAACTTTGCCGATACTGTGCTCTCCTTTGCTGCCATCGAGCATATTCATTTTGGCCCTATCGTTGATAAATATAGGTTAGAGCGTCTTGTTTATTGGCCGGATCATAAAGGGCGCGGATTAAGGGCTGTTCGCCGTTTGCTAAAGACACAAGATAAAAACTCTCTTGCTCCTGAAAAATTTGTTGAAAAATCTATTGCCGTGCAAGGGCTCACAGCACTTGAATATGTGCTTTATGGAAATGGGAAAGATCAAACTTTCCAAGAGCTTTTTACTGCTGATGAGAAGGGTCGTTTTCGTTGTAACTATGCGAAGAGATTAACAGCTAATATTCAAGAGATATCTGAGAAGGTTTATAAAGAGTGGCAAAAGCAAACGCCTTTGATTAAAGAACTTTTAAACCCAGCATTGGCGAATGAGCATTATCGGAATCGTAAAGAAGTTCTTCTTGAGTTTTATCAATCTGTTACTGTTGAGATGAAGAAAATTCATGATTTAAAAATTCGTGCTCTTTTTGGTAGAAAAGGTAAAAGATCAAAACCTAAGCGGGCCCCTTTTTGGAGATCAGGCCTTACATTAAAAATTCTCAAGACTAATATTGAAACGATGGATTTTTATGTCCAACGAAGTGGTTTTAAATCTCTTTTAGATCGGTCTCCTGTTGATTTACAATTTCATGTAACCAAAATGTTTCTTGAAATTTATGCCTCATTCAAAGACTTCGACAAAGGCTCTTTGACTATTTTCAGTATTATGTCTGACGAGACTTCTAAGGCAAAATTACAAAAAATTGCTAAAACTGTTTCTCATTTAAATGTTGGCTTTGCGCGCTATTTTGCGCTCGCGGCTGATTTACCACTGGGGTTTAATGCATCCGATGGTGATTAATCGAAGAGACTTTCTCCGTTCTAGTTTTATTGTCAGTAGTGGCGCCCTATCAAATTTTTATTTTTCGTCCACAGCACAATCTACGGCTTCTTCTCAAGAAATTTTTGCTGCTGCTCGGCGACAAAAAACACAGAATGGTCCAGCTAACTATTCTGTAGCTCTTTTTAATAAAGAAGGTGACTTAAGGTCTGTTGCTTTGCCAGGGCGCGGGCATGATATAGCGGTTCGACCGCAACAAACAAGTTCTGAAGTTGAAGTGGTAGCTTTTGCTCGTCGGCCTGGAATGTTTGCGATTGCTTTTTCTACCAATTCTGCAAAACAACCTCTTCACTTTTTTGCTCGTGAAGACCGCCATTTTTATGGTCATGGTGTTTTTTCACCAGATGGAAAGCTCTTATTTACGACTGAAAATGATTTTGAAAATGGCGTTGGGGTCATTGGTGTTCGTGATGCAACGAGCAACTATAATCAAATTGGAGAATTTTCCAGCTTTGGTATTGGTCCCCATGATATGGCGTTGCTCGATGATGGGAATACTCTCGTTATTGCGAATGGTGGATTAGAGACCACACCGGAAACGGGTCGGCAAATTTTAAATCTGCCCGAAATGGAACCTTCACTGGTTTATATTGATCGGCGTACAGGCACATTGATTGAAAAGCAAACTCTTCCTCGAGAGCTTCATCAATTATCAATTCGTCATTTAACCGTTGCCAGTAAAAACCGTGTTGTTTTTGGTGGTCAATTTAAGGGGCCCAAAACTAATACACCTCATTTGATTGGTATTCATGACCGCGGCAATAAAATTAAGTTGATCGAAGCACCGAAAGACGTTCTTCATAACATGAAGAATTATGTGGGCTCTATAACTGCGGATCAATCTGGTGAAATCATCGCTGCATCTCATCCGCGTGGAGGGATTATCAGTTACTGGGATGCGATTGGTCAGCGATATCTCGGACATAAAACTTTAAAAGATGGATGCGGTGTTGCCCGCACTCATTCTAACAGTGAATTTCTTCTAACCAGTGGTACAGGTGATGTTGCACAAACCACTTTAACTTCTCAAAAGATCAAAAGGCATGAGGATGTTCAATGGGATAATCATGCTATTTTGGTGAGGTAGGAGTGAGAATTTTTTAGTGCTTCTTTTGGTTGCCTACCAGCAACCGGGGCTGCAACCGTGTGTTTTTCTCTCACGGGCTATTTTTTCGCTAAAGTAGCGAAAAGCCCTCCGAGGGGCGGCGCTTACGCCGGGCAGCTGACGCTGCCATGTCCTGACGCCGAAGTGGCGTCACTCCTTCTTCGTATGAAAAAATTGAGCTTTAAATTGCACTCTCTTAGCCTGTCTTCGAATGGCTACAAAGCATCCGGCACTAACATCTAGGCTTTTTGATTGCTCTCCAGATTGCCTCTATTTAATGCCCCTCAGATTGCCCATAAACAACCGTGGCAAAGCAACCGCGCTAGTGGCCGTAATGGCCGAGTTTGTTCATTTTTGTGCTTTTATAACGTTCGTTTGCATTATGTGTTGTGGTTGGAAGAGCGATGCGCTCAACTTCAACCTCTTCATTTCGCAAGGCATCACATTTTTCTGGATTATTGGTGATTAGTTTTACGTTTAAAATCTCTTTTGATTTCAAAAAAGCAGCGACAATATCGTAATTTCGCAAATCAATATCAAAACCGAGTTTTTCATTCGCTTCAGCTGTGTCGTAGCCCTGCTCTTGTAAGTTATAGGACTTCATTTTATTCAACAGGCCAATTCCGCGGCCTTCTTGGCGGAGATAGAAAACAAAGCCATGCCCGGACTCGCCAATCATTTTTAAAGATTTTTCCAATTGCTCACCGCAATCACACCGCTGCGAGCGAAACACATCTCCTGTCATACATTCAGAATGAATGCGCACTATAGGTGTTTCTTTTTCATTCGTACTGCGTTCTAAAACGACGTGCTCCAAACCATCGTCATTTGTAATGATCGACATTTTAAAAAAGCCATGATCCGTTGGTAGTTGAACGGTTTCAAGAATATTGAGCTTATTCAATTGGTTGTCCTGATTTCTTAAAATTTAAAAGCCAAGAATTATTTAAAAATTACTCTTAAAAACTCTATCATTGGTTTTATGGAATGAGAGAAGTGCTCTAGAACCTAAACTTTTGAGCTGAGAATTTCTATATAAAATTTCGTTATATTATTACATAATAGGGTCGCTTTAAAAAATAAAGTAAAAATAAAACATTTTTTCTCAGCTTTTCTCTCTAGTTATCCATCTGCATAGTTTTCATAAATATAACTGAATGCTGTTTTGTTTTTGCGCATATTTTTATGAATATGGGTTCAAATGGACACGTTACATGGTTAAAACCATGTGACAACTTCACACGTCTGACATAAGATCATGCCTAGATTGGGGAAGTTGATAGGAGTAAATTTCATGGATTTTATTGATTGGTCACAAATTAATTGGGTGACAGTAATTACTTTGTCTGTTCTTGTTTTGGTTGCCGCTTTTATTGGTAATTTTGTAAATATCTTATTTAGCGGAAACCCAATTACAGGCGCCATTTTAACTGCAGTGATCTTTGGTGCGATTTTCATTGGATGGAAACATTATCCGCACGGCATTAATGTCGAGGAAATGTTTGGCATGCAAATAGAGCAAACCAATTCTGATAGCTGATTTGTTAAAGCTAGTTCAAAATTTTTAACCCTCGTGATTATTTATCACGAGGGTTTTTTAGTATTTTTCTCACTCTTTGGATGTGCCTTCAGATGCCCACAAAGCATCCGGCACTTACAACCGTGCTATTTAGTGGCGCTACGCCATGTCCCTCAGCCATCAACAGGCTGAGCTCCTTCATCATTAAGTGAGTTTTATTACCCACCTTTTTTAGAACCAGCGCTTCTTTGTTGATCGTTAGGTTCCGCTAGTATCCAGCCTTTTTACTAGCCTTTACTGGCGCTTCTGATGCTCATTTGCGGATGCTTTGTGGGCATCTGAAGCACAAAAAATCATCCGACTTTTTTACTTACGCTCCTGATGCCCACTAGCATCCGCTCTATTTAGTGGCGCTTTAGGTTGCCCACTAGCAACCGCGCTAGTAAGACTGCTGAGTTTTTTGGCGGTAGGCTCTGGCTTTCATTTCTTTGCGAGAGGCGCGCCATTTTTCTCCGGTCAAGTTTTCAGCATCAGCTTTGTTTTTCTTAGCCAAGTCTTTTAATTTTGGAGCGAAACTTCCACCCAAATTTTTAGCCTCTTTTGCCAAGTAAGCGGCGTTGTTTTGTAGAAGCATTTTTGCTCTTTTTACATCACCTTTATCTCTCAGGCTTACTGCTTGTTCATTTCTCTCTATGGCGATTTGCTCAATCACGTCACTCATCACACGTTTATTGACGGCTTTTGCGGCACGTTTTTTATTTTTTGTAAAATTGATTTTTGTATTTGCTGAAAGCGTTTCTCTCGATTTATTCTGCAAGGAGCGATAATCAATGGTTACTTTTGCGAATGAACGATCACCTTCCTCATGAGCTTCATCTAATTCAGCTTCAATGATGAGATGTTTTGATTGGGCGCCATAAAGCTGGTTTAATTTCACTCGTATCGTTTGTCCTCTCACCTCGGCGCGTCTCCCAAGTAAACGAATAGGCTTGAT
>JAEPQF010000140.1:7900-8181 GCA_017640685.1 Hyphomicrobiales bacterium | reverse complement strand
TCATCATCTGCTGGTGGGCGAGAGTGGCGGCCAACGAGCTCTCTTATGGGAACAGAAAAATGACCGCCATCAAGGTCTGGGTTTTCTAAGACTGTGTAATGATCTAGCCTTTTGACGAACCATGGAACGCCATCAATCATCAAGCGTTCACCTTCTTGAACGGCACCCAAGTTGAGGAGCAATACAGCCTGTTCGATGATGACTGGAAGCATGTTTAAGCCAATCCATGCTAGAGCAATCGTGAAGAGGGCGGCAACGCCGAGAAGGATCCAATCGTTTAA
>JAEPQF010000140.1:353-7890 GCA_017640685.1 Hyphomicrobiales bacterium | reverse complement strand
GACAAACATCATGGTTAGAGTGGAAATCACAATTGTGAGCACTTCAAAAAGCAAGCGGGTTAAGCGGGTGTAAAAACTATGTTTCATATTGCGTTTATGGAAGATGATGCTGGCAATTTTGCTCAAACCTCTCAAAACCATGAAGGTGCCGACAAAGGTGAGGATCGCTATAAGGAGGTTTACGCCTCTGGTTCGAATGAAATCTGTTGCGTAATTCTCCAGGTTTTCAGCTGAGGCGGCTTCTTCTTTTAAACGAAGTTGTTGTTTTGATGTGGTCTCTAGAGTGACCGCGGCTTTATTTCTTTTGCTCCAGAGTTTGAGTTCGTTTCTAAGGTGAGATTTGGTGCTCTTTGAATTTTGTGGGCTGGTTTCTTTGAGAGCCTTTTGCAGATTTTCAATGCGCTCGATGGCACGTTTGGCGAAGGTTTGTTTGCGTTTTGCTTCTGCTATGGTTTGTTTTAACTCGTCGATTTGGCGTGCATTTTCTGTGCTGCTTTTGATCATTTTTACAAATGGTTCGGCTAGCCCTTGCAACTCATCTTGTAAGTTGAATTTTTGGGTTTCTTGTTTGCTATAGGTTTGCTCGGAAACACCAGATGTCAGGGTTGAAATTTGTTCTGTTGTTGTTTCTTGTTTTTTGATTTCAGCTTTCAGAGCTTCTTCAATTTCTTTTTTGCTCACATCTTCTTTAGCGCTTCGAAGGTCTGATTTTAGTTTTTTAATCAGTGCTTTTTGAGTGATTTGGTCTTTTAAAAGTTGGGTGAGTGAAGAAAGGGCTTTTTCTGCCTTTTCTTTTTCAGCTTGAAGTTTGGCTTGTTTTTGTTGTTCAGCTTCTTGATGGTTATCTGCTTTAGCAGTTTGTACTGAGGGTAAATAGAAACTTGTAAAAACGATTAAAAATAATGAAAAAAGAGCTCTTAAGAAAGTTTGGATATTAGATTTCATCATTTTAGATTTCTCAGTTAGTTTACGAATTCAGATTTTTTATAGCCTTGCATATATAGCAGAGCTGTAAGATCAGTGTGATTAACAGAAGCATCTGCTTCAGCGGCGACAATTGGTTTTGCGTAATAAGCCACACCAAGACCAGAGGCTTTGATCATTTCAAGATCATTAGCGCCATCCCCGACGGCGAGTGTTTCTTCGGCTAAGATGTTTTGCTCTTTAATGAAGTGCTCAAGGGCTTGTTTTTTAGCTGCACTGCCAAGAATTGGTGGAATAACATTGCCAGTGAGTTTGTCATTTTCAATTTCCAGAGTGTTGGCCTGTGTTGTGTGAAAGCCCGTTAGTTTTGCTATTTTTTCAGTAAAGAAGGTGAAGCCACCAGAGACAAGAGCACAATAGGCATTGTTTGCTGCCATTGTTTGAACAAGAGTTCTTGCGCCTTTGTTTAGGTTTAGTCTCTCGCTGATGACTGTATCAAGGGCGTTTGTGTCTAAGTCTTTTAGAAGACCAACACGCTCTCGAAGAGCAGCGTCAAATTCGATTTCACCTTGCATGGCGCGTTCTGTGATGGCAGCGATTTTTGGTTTGATGCCAGCCATGTGGGCGATTTCATCAATGCATTCTTCTCCAATGATGGTTGAGTCCATATCTGAAATAAGCAGCTTTTTACGGCGATGCTCGATTGGTTGAAGGGCGAAGTCGAAAGGTTTATCTTTTAAAAGTTCAGCGACTTGGTTGTTTAGAGTTTGTTGTTTGTCATTGTCTAAATTAGTTAGAGTGAGATCAACAGCTTCCCCTTCTGCTAACCAGCTTAGCTCGCCTTGTATACCTAATTTAGCTTTTATTTCAGATAGGCTTCTGTCATTGAGTAAAGCTTGTCCTTCAGGGGCGATGATGGTCAGAATGGAAGCTGAATTGGAGTGTGACATTGCTTGGCTATCTCTATTTCATTAAGTTGAAGCATTAAAGCGAATTGAAGATCATTTTTCTTTCGATCTTATATTCGAATTTAATGCAGTTAAAAAGGGTTAGTTTTATAACTTATTCTTTCGTTTTTTAGGATCGACAAATTTATGACCAAGCCTATTTTGATAGCCGGTGCAACCGCGAGTGGGAAATCTTCATTAGCTTTGGCATTGGCAGAAGAATTTGATGGGGTGATTGTTAATGCTGATAGTTGTCAGGTTTATAAAGAACTATCAATTCTTTCAGCGCGGCCTTCAAAGGAAGATATGGAGCGCGTACCGCATCGACTGTATGGGCATGTGAGCGGGGCGGAGGCTTATTCAACTGGGGCTTGGCTTGAAGATGTGAGCGGGGTTCTTGAAGATATTCGCAAAGCGGGGAAGCGCGCCATTTTTGTAGGCGGTACAGGGCTTTATTATAAGGCTTTGCTTGAGGGGCTTTCTCAAGTGCCGACAATTGATGAGGAAATTCGGCAATTTTGGCGAGATGAAGCTCTGAGATTAGGGGCGCCAGCCTTGCATGAGATTTTGCGCGAAAAAGACCCGCTAATGGCCAAAGAGCTTAAACAAGGTGATACGCAGCGCATTATTCGGGCACTTGAGGTAATTGATGGGACAGGGCAGTCTTTAAAACTTTGGCAAGAGACGAATAGTGAGCCTTTGCTTTCATTTGATGATGTTCATGGATTTGCCCTGACTTGGGATCGGGCGGTATTGTATGAGCGGATTGATCGTAGGTTTGAGGAGATGGTGGCTGTCGAAGGAAATAAGAGTGGGCTTGGTGAAGTAAAAGCGCTGCTTGAGCATGGATTTGATGAGAGTTTACCGATTATGCGGGCGCTTGGTGTGCCGGAGCTTTCAAGTTATCTCAGAGGAGATAGGGAGCTTGATCAGGCGGTGGCTTTAGCGCAGCAGCAAACAAGACGTTATGCAAAACGTCAATTAACATGGTTGAGGCGAAATATGATTACGTGGGATAGCCTAAATGCGCAATATATGAAAAGATTATTGCCTGAAATTTTTTCAAAAATTCACGAAGATGGTTGACCTATGTGCTTGCATTGGTTAGTGTGGCTGCCTGGACATACTAATTTTTTTTACGTTTTGGATGATTGTGCTTTCATCTGAGAGCTGCAACGGGAGCTTTAGCTTTTGGGGTGGCTTATTTTTTTGAGTGAGTTATTTGAAGTCATTCAGTTTTAGGTTAGTGTGCAAAGAAGTTCATATTTTTGAGCCTTTGTTTTATTTAAATTTTTGGAGATAAGAATGTCACGGACTATGTCAGGCGCTGATATTGTTCTGCAAGCTCTTGCGGATCAAGGGGTAGACCATATTTTTGGGTATCCGGGTGGCGCTGTTTTGCCAATTTATGATGCGATTTTTAATAGTGAAAAAATCGAGCATATTCTGGTCCGTCATGAGCAGGGTGCTGCTCATGCTGCGGAAGGGTATGCGCGCTCAACTGGCAAAGTCGGTGTCCTTCTGGTAACTTCTGGTCCTGGTGCTACGAATGCTGTTACCGGTTTGGCTGATGCACTTTTGGATTCTATTCCACTTGTTTGTATTACAGGACAGGTTCCAAGCCATTTGATTGGAACGGATGCGTTTCAGGAATGTGATACGGTTGGTATTACACGGCCTTGCACGAAACATAACTATTTAGTTAAAGATGTGAATGACTTAGCTCGTATTATGCACGAAGCGTTTTATGTGGCATCTAGTGGTCGGCCGGGGCCTGTTGTGATTGATATTCCAAAAGATATTCAATTTGCGTCTGGTGACTATGTTGGGCCAAAGAAAATTAAACACCGGACATATCGCCCCCAAGTTAAGGGTGAGCAAAGCGCTATTCGTGATGCGGTTGAGCTTTTGGCGAATGCTAAAAAACCGTTATTTTACACCGGCGGTGGTGTGATCAATTCAGGGCCACATGCTTGTGAATTGCTTCGTGAGTTGGTGAATAAAACGGGCGTTCCAATTACCTCTACTTTGATGGGGCTTGGGGCGTATCCAGCAAGTTCTGACCAGTGGCTTGGTATGCTTGGCATGCACGGTACTTATGAAGCGAATTTGGCCATGCATGATTGCGATGTCATGGTTTGTGTTGGTGCCCGTTTTGATGATCGGATTACCGGCCGGATCGATGCATTTGCACCGAATTCCAAGAAAATTCATATTGATATTGATCCATCATCTATTAACAAAACAGTTCATGTTGATGTGCCGATTGTTGGTGATGTTGGGCATGTTCTTGAAGATATGGTTCGCATTTGGAAGAACAAAGCTGAGCAAATCGACAAAAAAGCCCTTAAAGCGTGGTGGGGGCAAATTGATGAATGGCGCGCTAAAAAGTGTCTTGGCTATAAGCCGTCCAAAAAGTCGATTATGCCGCAATATGCGATTGAGCGCCTTTATGAACTCACAAAAGATCAAGAGACTTATATCTCAACCGAAGTTGGTCAGCATCAGATGTGGGCAGCGCAATATTATGGTTTTGAAAACCCGAATAGATGGATGACATCTGGTGGTTTGGGCACGATGGGCTATGGCTTGCCAGCAGCGCTTGGCATTCAAGTGGCACACAGAGATGCGTTGGTGATTGATATTGCTGGTGAAGCGTCTGTTCAGATGACTATGCAAGAAATGTCGACAGCGGTTCAATATGATTTACCGATCAAGATTTTTATTTTGAATAATGAATATATGGGCATGGTGCGCCAGTGGCAGGAACTCCTGCATGGGGGGCGTTATTCTCATTCTTATTCAGAAGCATTGCCTGATTTTGTGAAATTAGCTGAAGCTTATGGCGGTATGGGCATTCGGTGTGATGACCCAGCCAAGCTGGATGATGCTATTAAGGAAATGATCGCATGTGACAAGCCGGTGCTCTTTGATTGCCGCGTTGAAAAGTTAGCAAATTGTTTTCCAATGATCCCATCTGGTGAAGCACATAATAATATGTTGCTCGCAAGCGATGTGGAAGCGGAAGATTTGCAAAGCGCGATTAAAGAAGAAGGCAAGGTTCTTGTTTAAGAGGCAATCTTAAGAGATTAAGCAGTTCATCTGAACTTTCCATTAGATATATAAAACAATAGATTAAAAGATTAGAGCAATTCTATGAGCACTGAAACTGAGCAAACTGAAAAGCACACATTATCTGCTTTGGTTGACAATGAACCTGGTGTTTTGGCACGGGTTATTGGGCTGTTTTCTGGACGTGGTTACAATATAGATAGTTTAACTGTAACCGAGACATCGCATGAAAAACATTTATCACGTATTACTGTTGTGACAGAAGGTACGCCGATGGTGATTGAGCAAATTAAGGCTCAATTTTCACGTCTTATTCCTGTTCATCATGTAACTGACTTGACTGTTAAGGGAAGAGCACTTGAGCGTGAACTTGCTTTAGTGAAGGTTGCAGGCAAAGGTGATAGCCGGGTTGAAGCGTTGCGTCTTGCAGAAGCATTTCGTGCGCAAGTCGTTGATGCCTCTATTGAGCATTTTGTTTTTGAGATCACGGGTAAGTCTGGCAAAATAGAACAGTTTATTCAGTTGATGAAACCAATTGGACTTGTTGAAGTTGCGCGCACTGGTATAGCGGCGATTTCTCGCGGTTCTGAGAAAATGGGTGAATAATTATTTGGTTTCCCCTAAATTGAATATTTAATTTTGGGATCTGTTTCATTCTCGTTGAAAGTTTTAGACAAAGATTATGCCTCCTCATTTAAGTGTTAATTTAAATGCAATCGCTCTTTTGAGAAACCGAAGGGATTTGCCTTGGCCAAGTGTGACCGGGATTGGTGCACTTGCCCTTGATGCAGGGGCACATGGTTTGACTGTGCACCCTCGGCCAGATGAGCGACATGTACGAAGGCAAGATGTTTACAATTTAAAAGAGATGATCGCAGAGCGGTACCCTTCTAAAGAATTTAATATTGAGGGATATCCGGATGATCGTTTTATGGCGCTTATCCTAGATATTGCGCCCGATCAAGTGACTTTTGTGCCTGATGATCCATCGCAAAATACGTCTGATCATGGGTGGGATGTTTCAGCAAATAAAGAGCTACTCACTCGCGTGGTTGGCATTGCTAAAGAAGCCGGGTGCCGGGTGTCTTTGTTTGTTGATACAGATCCGAAGGTAGTTGAAGAGGCCGCAAACGTTGGGGCTGATCGGGTTGAGATTTACACCGGGCCATATGGTGCTTTGGTTAAAGAACATCACATTCAAGATGAGCTCGACCGGATTGAGGCAACGTTTAATGCAGCTAGTGCGGCGGGCCTTGAAGTGAATGCTGGTCATGATTTGACGCTTTTGAATTTGCCAGCGCTTGTGAAACGGGTGCCTGGCATTGCAGAGACATCTATTGGCCATTGTTTTACAGCCGATTGTCTTGTTTATGGGGTTAATGAGACCGTAAAACGCTATTTAACTGAACTTGGGCACTAAAATAACTTATTGGGCTTAAAAAAATAACTTATTGGGATTTTAAAAGCTTCTGACAATTGACAAGGATGAGTTTGGGCATTACGCCCATCTTTAATGGGATAGAGAAAATGTTTTGTCTCTCTTTTGACTTCATTTATAAGAAGTCTTTCCACGGAATGACTTTAAACTAGATTGAAGCCAGAGTTGGACAAAGTTGACGAAGAAAAAGGTAAATAAATATAATGCGCGTTTATTATGATCAAGATGCAGATGTAAATCTGATTAAATCTAAAAAAGTTGCTGTCATTGGCTATGGCTCTCAAGGACATGCTCACACTCTGAACCTTAGAGATTCTGGTGTTACTGAGATTTGTGTTGGTCTTCGTGAAGGATCTTCATCTCGGGCAAAAGCTGAGGCTGAAGGCCTTAAAGTGATGACGGTTGCTGAGGCGGCTAGCTGGGCTGACTTGATGATGATTTTGGTACCAGATGAGTTGCAAGCTGATTTATACCGCGATGAAATTGCACCAAATATTCGTGATGGTGCAGCGCTTGCTTTTGCTCACGGTTTGAATGTTCATTTCAACCTTATTGAGCCTAAGTCAACTGTTGATGTGATTATGATTGCGCCTAAAGGGCCTGGTCACACAGTACGTAGTGAATATTTACGTGGTGGTGGTTTGCCTTGCCTGATTGCGATGCACCATGATGCTACTGGTAACGCTAAAGATGTAGCCCTTTCTTATGCTGCAGCGATTGGTGGTGGTAAAGCTGGTACAATTGAAACAACATTTAAAGAAGAATGTGAAACTGACCTCTTTGGTGAGCAAGCTGTTCTTTGTGGTGGTGTTGTTGAGCTAATGCGCGCTGGGTTTGAGACATTAACTGAAGCTGGTTATGCGCCTGAAATGGCTTACTTTGAGTGCTTGCATGAAATGAAATTGATTGTTGATCTGATTTATGAAGGTGGTATCGCTAACATGAATTACTCAATTTCAAACACAGCTGAATATGGTGAATATGTTTCTGGTCCACGTGTGATTACGCCAGATGTGAAAGAGCGCATGAAAGAAGTGCTTGTTGACATTCAAGAAGGTCGTTTTACACGTGACTTTATGCTTGAAAATAAAGTTGGCCAAACAAGCTTTAAAGCAATGCGTGCAAAAGCTGATGCGCATCCTTGTGAAGAAGTTGG
>JAEPQF010000140.1:0-343 GCA_017640685.1 Hyphomicrobiales bacterium | reverse complement strand
GGCCGCCTTCGTGACATGATGCCTTGGATTAAAGAAAAAGCCTTGGTTGATAAAACGAAAAATTAGAAGCTAATTTTTCTCTCTATTTCTCTCACGGGCTATTAATTTCAGTTGCGCTTCAGGTTGCCCACCAGCAACCGCGCTGCTGAAGTTGCCGCCCTACGAGCTGACGGCCATTCGGCCTACGTTTTTTGCTCATGGCTGACAGTAGGTTGCATTTTACCTTCGTATATAGAGATGTGATTAGAGATATTTAAAACGCTCCTTTCTATAAAGGGGCGTTTTTTGTTAAGATTTTAAACACTGCCTTTTGAAAAAGAGGCAGTGTTTTTTTGTGCTTTGT